>QMZG01000162.1 GCA_003663045.1 Candidatus Altarchaeales archaeon | reverse complement strand
GGTTTTGATCACAACAGAGGCTAAGAAGCCGGTGGTTACGGTATGGCGTTTTGGTCTTGGAAGGGTCGTTTCAATAACAACAGATAACGGCATTAAATGGTCTCCAAATCTCTACAGCAGTGAAAATGGAAGATTGATATCCTCTATAACAAATTGGGCTATTGGTGATCTGGAAAAGAAGAAGAGGGTAAGAATGGAAACGGATGATATCCCTCTCGGGAGGGAAGCAGAGATTATTATCAGGTGTGATAAATTGCCAAGGGTTGTTGCTCAAAAAGATGGGGATAAAGAAGAAATTTCTCTAAAACAGATTGACATAGACCTCTACTCTGGGGGATTTGCTCCAAAGGAAACTGGCTTTTATTTTCTGAAAGCGGTAGTTCAGGATTCAGAGGATACAGATGCGATAGCGGTGAATTATCCGGTAGAATTCTCCAGACTGGGGATAAATCGTGAAGGGTTATCAGAGATCACTACGCTTACAAACGGCATGATATATAATTCATCACAGATCGAACAGTTGGAGGATGATGCTATGAAATTCATAAAAGAAGGCTCCCTGAAAAGGATAAAGGAGAAGATACCTCTACATCTATATTTTATGATCGCTACGGTTTCCTTATTCTTTATAGATGTCGTTATTAGAAGGATAAGGGAGATCATGAGATTAAGAAAAGAATAAGATCAAAGAGATCAAAGTGCTATTTTATAATCGCATTAACATCCTTTATAACATCCCTTGTTTTTTCTGCCGCTATGCTTGCCTGCTTGGGTGTCTTCGCTCCAGTAATGATCATTTTTCCAGACTTGAAGACCAGCATAACCGTCTTGGGATCGTCCAATCTAAAGATAAGACCCGGGAACTGCTCTGGTTCATATTCGGTATTCTCACATTCTATCGCCAGAAGGTCCAGATTCACTTTAAAATTCAGGATAGCCGATGCCACAATATTCTGTATCTCAATCTTTGGCTTTTCCGTTATTTTTACTCCACCCTCTCTAAATTTTTTCAGTAATTTTTCCACTGCCCTATTTATTTCACTTCTGGAGCGCGCTCCGCTACAGATCACCTTTCCGGTGCGAAAGATGAGCATGGCCAGTTTGGGATCACTGACCCTGTAGATCACACCGGGAAATCTATTGGGATTATCTATATCCTCTACAGAGCGTGCAAGTTTTTCCAAATCGATATCCGTACCCAAGGTTATAGAAGATACGATATTCTCAACCTTGGCTTTCATCCCTTTTTTGGCCATTTTTGGAATATATATTGGAGGCTTGATTAAAATATCAAACATCTAATGATGAATTAATAATGAATTAGGGTATCTATCCCTATCAACACTTTTCCACAAAACCGAAAAAAGTTCGTTGATGGCGCTGAGATTCTTTACCAGGGATCTCTCCATTTCTGGATACAGTTTATTTTCATACATTTGAAGGAGTTCCTCTCTGGGAACGATCTCTTTTTTGATTTCTTTACAGTAGAATTCGAGACTCTTTATTCTGCCTTTATTTAGAAAGGTTAAAATAACGAAGAGATCCAGAATATTTGCCCTATTGATCTTCATGGAGAATTTCTCAAATTCTGGAAAAAAGGCTGTTTTTAGAAGCAACAGGGGGAGATCAAATTTTAAGAGATTATAACCGAGAATAACCTTGTCTTTCTCCCGTAAAAACCATCGTACAAAATTCCTCAGCAATTCCTCCTCATTTTTATAATCCCAGATCCTCCATATCTTGATTAAGTTACTGCCCCTTACCTGAATAGTAAGAATCTTGGCTTTATATGAAATCTCATCCGTCTCTATGTTTAGAACTATCATACATTTATTTAACATGGGAGTTGCTAAAAATTGCTAAAAATCGATCCAGAGTGAACGGCAGAACCAACCAAGACCTTTTTTATTCCCACCCTGGACAAATCTTCCAGGTCCCTACCATCTCTGATTCCACCCCCATATATAATGTTCTTACCCGGAAGTTCTCTTAGAGCATACTCACAAAGCCTTAGGTTAGGTCCCTTTAACATTCCCACCCTTGCAAGATCCAATAGGATTATCTCATTAATCTTTTTACTATCCCCGATGATCCTCATAAAATCCTTCAAATCGAGGTGCATTCCACACAGGAGTTCTCCATTTCTGGTGTCCAGACTCAGTATGAAATCACTTGGGAATTCTAACATGTTTAGTGAGGAAAATGTCTCTGTGGCAATTATTGGCTTGACCCTTTCCAGTGTTATGACATCATCCGGTGACCAGATTCCTATATCTGCCATTATCGAAAGTCCCGTCCTTATGGAAATATCCCTTATCAAATCTAGATTTGGTTTGGAGTTTAGTATACCATCCAGATCTGCCACATAAACCTCTTTAAAGCCCAATCTCTCATAAGCATTTGCCACATCCAATGGATTTGATGAGTTGCAGATATTGCTTCTCAGCCCTCTATATTGGTCTCTTTTACCTGCTTTGGCTTCTACGGCTCTCCCATCCTTTATGTCTATAACGG
>QMZG01000161.1 GCA_003663045.1 Candidatus Altarchaeales archaeon | reverse complement strand
TTTTTATTCTTTACTAATGCAAAAATTCCCATGTTGCAAGAACAGTGGGAATGATTTCATGGATAAATGTACCCTTTCTCATTTCTTATGGTTTCAATGATCTTTCCATAGATATCGTGCAATGCCTTTGAAAATGGAGCCACCTCTGGAAACTTTTCCACTAGATCGTCAGCCTCTCTCAAGTAACCCTTTTCTTTCTTTAAAAAGAAAGAAAATCAAGGGATTTTCAAGAAATGGTTGACTATAGTCTTCTATGAACCTCTACCCTAAAGTATATATGACGGATGTTACAGGATTGACTATAATTTCTAAAGTGAGATTATCGAAGATAATATCTCATTGTGAATAGACGTGATATTTATTCTTTCTCATCTAATTTTAATAGTATTAAGAAAAATGAAAGAAACAAGGGAGCTTTTTGAGCGTGTAGTGAGGGAAAGCGGGAGGTCATCTCAGGAGATAAGAGAGATGATTGAGAAGAGAAAGGAAGCTACTCATGGATTGCTCTCAGATTATGGCGCTATTTATGCTGTGGCAAAGGAATTGGGTATGGATATTGATACGGAAAAGATTATGATAACAAAACTCTCCGATATAAAATCCCAAAAGTCATTTAATGTGGTGGGAAGGATAAAGAATATACTTCCGCCGAGGGAATTTCAGAGGAAGGATGGAAGTACCGGAAAATTTGCCAGCATCATCTTCCTTGATAATTCTTCTGAGTCTAGGCTGGTTCTCTGGGATAGCAATGTTGAAATTGCAAATAGAGCGAAGAGAGGAGATATCATACTGGTTAGAAATGGTTACGGAAAGGAGGGTATCGATGGCAAGATAGAAATACATGCAGGTTCTCTTTCCAATGTTTTGATAAATCCAAAATTGAAGATCGATCTCCCGGAGATAAAGGAGGAACTTTTTAAAATCGATAAATTGCAGAAGGATATGAATTCCGTGGATCTCATTTGCAGGGTTTCAGCCTATTATCCGGCAACCGAATTCAAGAGATCTGATGGTAGTGATGGAATAAGGGCATCCTTTATTGCGGAGGATGAAACTGGAAGCATCAGGGTAGTCCTGTGGGGAGATGCGGCAAAGACCCCTCTTGAGAGGGGTGATTTCGTCAAGATAGAAAATGCCTACACCAAAGAGGGAATGAATGGAGAATTGGAGGTGCAGGTGGGAAATAGGAGCAGGATTACGAAGACCGATGAAAGATTGGAGCTCGAGCCATTACCTGAGATTAAAGATCTTAAGATAACTGAAATTACACCCAATATCTCTGGATTTTCATGTGCGGGCAGGGTCTTGAGGACATATCCGCCGAGGGCATATTCAAATGGAACACTTGCATCCCTTATCCTTGGAGATTCTTCTGGAACGATCAGGGTGGTTCTCTGGAATGAAAAATCCGAAATTGTCAATGAATTGAAGAGGGGAGATGCTATAAAGATCAAGAATGCATATTCTAAAGCGAATTTGAACAATGAACCGGAGATTCATATAGGTAGATATGGAGAAATTGTTCTGAATCAGGACCTGGATATCGCCCCATTAAAGGAGATTGAGAGATCATTGATAAAGGAAAAGAATATTATAGATCTGGAAAATAATGACAAATATGTGAGGATTAAAGGCAGGATAGTGGACATAGATGAAGGAAGGAGATTAATCTATATGACATGTTCTAACTGCAACAGACGTGTTCAGAATTTTGGAGAAACCTGGTTTTGTGAATCCTGTAATGAGGATGTTGAGCCATCCCCAAATCTCGTGATCTCCATAACATTAGAAGATGAAACTGGGAGCATAAGGGCGGTTTCCTTTGGGGAAAATGCAGAAAGGATTCTTGGGATTGACATTGAAGAGGCAATGAATATCATAGGAGAGACACAGGACGAATTTGCACCCTTAAGACAGTTAAAGGATGATCTGATAGATAAAGAGATATCACTCCTTGGAAGGGTTCGCTACAGCAATTTTTCAGACCAGCTGGAATTTATTGTGGATGAAGTGGAGATGGCGTAGTTCAAAATGGGTATGTACTCTATACAGGACTACTTTGTTTACATCCTGATATTATTTGCCATCATCTTTATCTTCCTAAAAATCTTCGAGAGGATAAGGCTTGATCGAAGATTCCTGATCTTAATTTCACCCTACGTCGTGATGGGAATCTCCATAAGGCTATTGGTAGATGTTGGTAGAATTGAATTTAACCAGCTTTATTCTGTAACTCCGGGTGTTTATATAGTTACAATAGTCTTGGGATTAATATTCATATCACTCGGTTTTCTGATTCAGAGATTAACGGGAATAGATTATTGGATTCTACCATTTATCTCAGGATCAATAATCTCTTTGTTTTTAGTTTACCAATTGTCATCTTATCTAATAAATCCGGGTTGGATCTCCTATCCTGTGTTGTTGGCAATTTTTATAACCCTCGCTATTTATGCAATTTCAATTCTTTTCAAAATAGAAATATTTCAAAAAACAAGCAACCTGGGAATTATATTTGCCCATCTCTTGGATGGATCAGCCACCTCTCTTGCCTTGGATAACTAC
>QMZG01000160.1 GCA_003663045.1 Candidatus Altarchaeales archaeon | reverse complement strand
GAATAATTGCTGTCGCTGTAATCTGGATTGCTAATCCTCCCGAAGAGGAAGAAAAACCTCCCGGGCCACCACCCAAGGAAGTAAAAGAAATTAAACTGGTGGGGAGTGTTCATGGAGGGGGGTCACCAAATTATTTGGGAGGGGCAAGCTCGGTTCAAGTTGCCGGAGAATATGCCTATGTTGCCTCTTTTGTGGATAGTGCTCTATCTGTTTTTGATATCTCCGATCCCAGCAATCCCACTATAGTTTCGGTAGTTTCTGGGGCTGGTGCTCCAAATTATTTGGGAGGGGCGAGTTCTGTTTATCTTTATAAAAACTATGCCTACGTTGCTTCCTATATGGACGATGCCCTTTCAATCTTCGATATCTCAGATCCAAGAAACCCAAAGATAGTTGGAGTGATCTCTGGAGCTGGTGCCCCCAATTACCTAGATGGAGCAGACTCAGTTTACGTTGCTGAGGATTATGCCTATGTCGCCGCTTTTGATGATAAGGCCTTATCTATCATCGATGTCTCAGACCCCAGAAATCCCAAATATGTTGGGTCTATCGCTGGGAAGGCATCCCCTTATTTAGATGGGGCCAGTGCAGTTTGTATCTCTGAGGGATATGGTTATATAGCTACCGCTGGAGACGATGCCCTGTCGGTGATGGATCTCCATGATCCCACCAATCCAAAGCACATTGCTACCGCCAGAGGGGCTGGTTACCCCAATTTCTTGGATGGGGCAACTGGGGTTACCGTGGATGGAAAGTATGCCTATGTAGTTGCAATGTATGATAATTCCCTGACCATCTTTGATATCTCTGACCCTACAGCTCCACTTTATGTCGGGAATGTTCATTGTATTGGGTCTCCAAGTTATCTGAAAGGGGCAAGCTGGATCGATGTCTCTGGAGGCTATGCTTATGTTACCTCTGCCAGAGATAATGCCCTTTCCGTGTTTGACGTTTCTGATCCATCAGATCCCACCCTGGTGGATACCATCTATGGGGCTGGTCCACCCAATTTCTTAAAGGGAGCCTGGTCGGTAGACGTATCAGGGGGATATGCGTATGTTGCTAGTTTCGAAGATGCATCCCTTTCTATATTCAAGATAGTCACTAAATGAAGAACAAAATTATTTTCTTGGCCTTGGTAGTAATAATAGTAGCAGCCATAATCCCTTTAATGGGAATCTACCTGACCAAATCCACTTCTGAAGAATCAACCAAGAACTTAGTAGATTTAGAATATAGAATTAAGAAATTAGAATGGGAAATTGAGTCATTAAATAAAAGGATATCTCCTTATATCTACGGTGGAGAGGCGGTGGGTTATGTGATTGAGTTTGAAAATGGGGTCAAGTTTTATTTTGCCGGTGATACCGGGTTGAGTTCTGATCTGAGGCTAATAGGAGAGTACTACAAACCGGATGTGGCTTTTTTACCCATCGGGAATATATATACCACAGACCCCAGAGCGGCTGCCTATGCAACCAGCTTGATTAAACCTTCTACCTACGTCGTGCCAACACACTATGGTAGTTTCCCCGAGCTGACTCAGGACCCAAAACAATTCTTTGAGGAACTAAAAAAATATGATTTGGAGGATAAATACTTAGAATTTAAAGTTGGGGAAGAGAAAGAGATATTGGGAATTAAAGTAGAGTGGCTGGGTCACAATCATTGGTTACTTGAAACCCCAAATGGAACAAGAATTTTGATCGATCCAGAAGTGAAGTATAATCCCGACTTTCCAACGAAATATCGAGAGCTAGTTCAACTGGAAGATATAGATCTAATTCTTGTCACTCACGGTCATTTTGACACTATGACCCTTTCCGATCTTAGAAAATGGGGTGATCTGTTTGACCCAATTTTTATTACACCCTATGAATTGGGAATCTGGTTGAAGTCAAGACTCCCGGCTTATAAAATCTTAGCTCTGGGTCAGGGGAGCAGAATCTCCAAAATTGAGATGTTGGAGCTAGGTGTGGAGGAGGAAAAAGTAAAGGAAATATCAAATATTGTTATTAATGTAGTTCCCGCAGCACATAGTTCCTCAATTACTCCGGTTGAGTAACGATTGGATAACATAATATGGATACATATAAATAACATAAATAATTATGAAATAATATGATATGAAAACCATAATCCCATACAATGAAAAGATATTCATTATACAGCGTTATCCTTGGAATTTTGAGTATTCTGGTCGTAATTAATTTTATATCTATCTACTTTTCTGTAACTCAGCACAGGGAAGACCTGATTGAATCAGCGATAGAAGAGAAGACACACTTAGCAGAAATCATAGACGAAACCATGACTTCTCCCCTATGGATTTATAGACTGGCTTTAGTGCCGGGAATGGAAAGGGCATTCATCAGGGAGATAACAGAGTTTGAGGATGTAAAATACATTCGAATAGTTACATCGGATGGAACTATTTATAAGAGTAGTATTGAAGAGGAATGGGGGAAGATTATCAAAGAGCCAGATATCTATAGAGTGATTGAGAGTGGAAAGAAGATAGTGAAGGACCAGACCTTTGATGGAGAGAAGATAAAATTAATTATCTATCCCGGCCATCAAGAT
>QMZG01000159.1 GCA_003663045.1 Candidatus Altarchaeales archaeon | reverse complement strand
GAGCCACTGAGCGTAGCGAATGTGGCTCGTTTGATGTGGCTGACTTTCAGTCAGACACACACCCGAGCTTTTGCTCGGTTGTGTCAAACTTTATTAAAGTTTGATGCCTGGGCTACGGGATAATTAGGAGAGATTTAATTTATTCGTAATTAATAATTGAAATTAATAATTGAAAATGATAAAGATCCACAAAGACTTTGACACCCTCCTGGGTGGTGGTCTCCAATCCAGGTGTATTACACACATCTATGGGTCTCCGGGATCTGGAAAGACCAACATTGCCCTAATGGCGACCGCAAATGCAGTCAAGAATGGAAAGGTAATCTATATAGATTCTGAGGGTAGTTTTTCTGTTGAAAGATTAAGGCAGATATCTGGGGAAAAAATAGATGAAGTTCTTAAAAATTTAATGCTGATTGAGCCAGTAGAATTTGATGAGCAGAATGTAGCCATAAAGAAATTGAATGAGATCGTACCAAAGTCCAATGCATCGTTGGTTATAGTGGACTCCATTGCCGTTTTCTATAGACTGGAGGAAGATAAGGATATCAGGGATCTTGGAAGGCAGTTATCCCAATTGTTGAGAATTGCTAGGAGATACGATATTCCGGTTCTGATAACAAATCAGGTTTATACGGATATAGATACAGGAAGGATAGTCCCGGTGGGAGGCGATGTTGTGAGATACTGGGCAAAGATTATCATCGAATTGAAAAAGATTGAGAATTTTAGAATAGCCATACTGAAGAAACATAAATTTCTCCCCGAAAATCTAAAACTGGAATTTAGGATTACAGATAATGGAATAGAAGCAATAAAGACGAAAAATCTAGAACCCGAGAAGGTGGAATACCTCTAAATATCTGATCTACCAGCACAAACCCTCGTAATCTATCCCCTTTCTGTTCTTTACAATATTTCTGGCATCTATCACTATCCTGTTTTTCATTTCTCTAAAATCCAATTCTTCAAACTCCTCCCAGTCCGTAACTATTAACGCCAAATCGGAATCCTTCAAGGAATTTTCTGCAGAATCTGCATATTCAATTCTATCCCCAAAAAATTCTTTAGCACTATCCTCAGCATTGGGATCATAGGCTGTCACATTTGCCCCTTCCCTCAAAAGACCCTCGATTACCGGAAATGCTGGACTGTCTCTGACATCATCGGTTCCCCCCTTGAAAGCCATCCCCAATACAGCTATTTTCTTACCTTTAAATGAACCTATCTTCCTCTTCGCCATATCCAAAAGCCTTTGAGGTTGTTCTTCATTTACCTTGAAAACGGCATTCAACAAAAAGGGCTCATAGCCTAATTTTTTTGCCTTATAAATTAAAGCCTTTAAATCCTTTGGAAAACAGCTGCCACCCCAGCCCAATCCAGCATTTAGGAAATATGGGGAAACTCTATGGTCCAGAGAAATCCCCCTGGCAACCTCATAGACATTAATATTTAGCTTCTTGCACATGTTGCCAATTTCATTAATAAAGGAAATCTTCGTTGCGAGAAAAGAATTGGCAGCATATTTAATCATCTCCGCCGTTTTTATGTCCGTTCTCAATATGGGGCATTTAAAATTTGAATAAATCTGTTCAATAATTCTCCTGGATCTTTTATCCAAGGAGCCAATAATGATCCTGTCGGGATTTAAAAAATCTTTTACAGCAATACCCTCTCTTAAAAATTCTGGATTTGCCGCTATGCCAAAGTCTGAAATAAATTTTTTCCCGGAATTTTCTTCAAGAATTGGAATTACTGTTTCTTCGGTAGTCCCGGGGAGTACCGTGCTTTTAACTACTACCACATGATAAGAATCTTTTTCAGAGAGAATCTTTCCAATACCCTTTGAGGCATTTTTCACAGAACTTAGATCGAGAGAACCATCCCTCTTTGATGGGGTACCTACACAGATGAATGTTACATCCGAGTTCAAAACAGCATTTCTCAGATCAGTAGTTGCAACTAAATTCTTCCCAATATTTTTTTCCAATAACTCGTTCAACCCCTTTTCATAGATGGGTGATTTTCCCGAATTGATAATGTCTACTTTTTCTTTAATCATATCCATGCAAATAACCCTATTCCCCTTCTCCGCAAGTCCCACACCAGTTACCAGACCAACATAACCCGTTCCGATTATTGAGATATCCATTCCGAAATATTTTATTTATTGTCATAGAATAATAAATTAGATATTCTTAAAATGGAATTTAAACAAGTAAAGATTGTTGAAAAACCCTGGGGGAGGGAAATATGGCTGGTGGTGGAGAAGGAATATGCCGGAAAAATTCTGGAGATAAAAAAAGGGGCAAGGACAAGTCTACAGTATCATAAGAAGAAGAAGGAGAGCATCTATGTTCATGAGGGTGAATTAAAGATAATCCATCCCGAGGGGGAGACCATAGTAAAAAAGGGACAGTCAATAACACTGAAACCTGGGGATCGGCATAGACTGGTTGCTATGGAAGATCTAATACTCATTGAGATAAGTACTCCAGAATTGGAAGACGTTGTCAGATTGGAGGATGATTATGGGAGGGCATAACTGTGAAGATAGAGGAAGATAGAAGAATGGGATCTTCTTGAAAATTGTTTGAGGATATT
>QMZG01000158.1 GCA_003663045.1 Candidatus Altarchaeales archaeon | reverse complement strand
CCCAGATGGTAGTTTTACATAGCCCAACCTTAGAAAGCGTGCTAATGGTGGAAAAGGTGGCAAAGGAATACAGCGGGGAATTGGGAAAGTATCAACTCTGGAAAAAACTGCCAAGAAAGATGAAGTATCAAACCTTTCAGTCTATTCTGGATTACTTAGTAGAATCGAACAAAATAATAATTGACAGGGACGGTAAAGTTATCTGGGTATGGGACCCCGAGGGTGTTAGGAAAATTCTTCAGAAGAATTTAATTGTTAGGTAACTAGATTTTCTTAGAGAAAATCTGAGCAATGAAATTGCTTTGCAATTTCATATAAATCATGAAAGAGTATCACGTTGCGTTTATCAATGAAAAGACAAAGAAGGCATTTGAAGAACTGAAAGAAGGTAAATTTGAAGATTCTAAGTTATATGGCTTCATAAGCAGAGCTATAGATGACTTGAAGAAAGATCCACTGTGCGGTATTAGAATCCCCAAGAAGCAGATACCTAGGGAGTATATCAAAAAATATAAAGTAGATAACCTGCGAAAGTACAATCTTCCAGGAGCATGGAGATTGGTCTACACTATAAAGGCAGATGAAGTAATGATCCTAAGCATAATTCTTGAATGGATGGATCACAAGAAATACGAAAGAAAATTTGGATACTAAACTTTACGGGTGGAGAAATAGGGAACTGGGGTGTGGGGTATTGCAGTATTTATACTTAAATTCTAATAATATATCATTTAGGGAATTGAACTTCTTTTTAAAGTCTCGGTCCCGGCCCTTTTGCAATTAATTTTGTAATTAAAATTAATCTTATTGTGATGTGATTTATAAGTCTAAAATTATATTATAATTATTATACTTTATAAGTTTATAGTAACTTGAAATTTTGAGAGATAGGAGGGTATTCCTCGATTTGAATACCTGATTAGATGATTATCAGAGGCAATACCTGGTGTGAACCTGCCAATAACTTTAATGCGGCCATTAACTCCAGTTGATCCTGCTGGAGACTACTGCTATTGGAGTCCGATTAAGCCATGCATGTCAGGGTTTCAGGCAATGAAATCCGGCAAACAGCTCAGTAACACGTGGACAACCTGCCCTTAGGAAGGGGATAACCTCGGGAAACTGAGGCTAATACCCTATAGGTGACAAGTTCTGGAATGACTGTCACTGAAAGGCATCTTCATATTGCTTGTTGATGCCACCTAAGGATGGGTCTGCGGCGGATTAGGCTGACGTTAGGGTAACGGCCTAACGTACCTACGATCCGTACCAGCTATGAGAGTAGGAGCTGGGAGATGGATACTGAGACAAAGATCCAGGCTCTACGGAGCGCAGCAGGCGCGAAACCTCTACAATGTGCGAAAGCATGATAGGGGGACTCCAAGTGTCTCTCTAAAGAGAGACTTTTGTAGTATGTAAAAAGTACTACGAATAAGGGGTGGTCAAGACTAGTGCCAGCCTCCGCGGTAACACTAGCAGCCCGAGTGGTAGTCGCTTTTATTTGGCTTAAAGCGTCCGTAGTCTGATTAGTAAGTTCTCTGTGAAATCCTGTTGCTTAACAATAGGGCTTGCAGAGAATACTGCTAATCTTGGAGCCAGGAGAGGTTAGGGGTATTCTGGGGGTAGCGGTGAAATGCTATAATCCCCGGAGGACCACCGATGGCGAAGGCACCTAACTGGAATGGGCTCGACGATGAGGGACGAAAGCTAGGGGAGCAAACCGGATTAGATACCCGGGTAGTCCTAGCCGTAAACGATGTGGGCTGAGTGTTTCTTGAACTTCGGGTTCAAGAAGTGCTGAAGGGAAACCGTTAAGCCCACCGCCTGGGGAGTACGGTCGCAAGGCTGAAACCCACCTTTTATTCACGCTCAATTTCGGTTTCGGGCACTCTTCTCTAAAGAGAAAAAGGTTGGGCAGCAAACTTAAAGGAATTGGCGGGGGAGCACCACAAGGGGTGGAGTCTGCGGTTTAATTGGATACAACGCCGGGAAACTTACCAGGGGCGACGGCAGAATGAAGGTCAGATTAAAGATCTTGCCGAACGAGCCGAGAGGTAGTGCATGGCCGCCGTCAGCTCGTACCGTGAGGCGTGCGGTTAAGTCCGTTAACGAGCGAGACCCGTACCTCTATTTGCTACCTTCCTCGTGGGAGGGAGGGCACTATAGAGGAACCGCTGGCGATGAGTCAGAGGAAGGTGCGGTCGACGATAGGTCTGTATGCTCCGAATCTCCTGGGCTACACGTGGACTACAATGGCATGGACAATGGGTTGCAACACCGAGAGGTGAGAGCTAATCCCTAAACCATGTCTTAGTTCGGATCGAGTCTTGAAACTCAGACTCGTGAAGCTGAAATCCCTAGTAATCGCTCTTGACCATAGAGCGGTGAATATGTCCCTGCTCCTTGCACACACCGCCCGTCAAACCAACTGAGTGAATTTATGACGAGGCTTTCTCATATGGGAAAGTCAAGTTATAAATTCGCAAGGGGGGTTAAGTCGTAACAAGGTAGCCGTAGGGGAATCTGCGGCTGGATCACCTCCAAGTTTAATTTATTTTTATTTTTCAGGTTTGCATCAGGTGCTAAATTGATAATCATCTTCAAGAT
>QMZG01000157.1 GCA_003663045.1 Candidatus Altarchaeales archaeon | reverse complement strand
GGGTTTTACGGAGAGTGCGAGCTCCCTTGACTGCTCCAAATACCTCGTCCTCTCCTTAATACCCTGCCTCCTCTTGGATCTCACCAGTAGAGAGCGCATCCTGATTATCTCGTCAATGTTTGAGCCATACCATTGCGCGGGATTATCCTGAAGGGATGCGCTTTCGGGGTCAAGGGACGTCATCGGCCCAACAAAGACGTTAGGATAGCCTTGGTGTCCTACGAAGATTGAGGGAGACGGGCCGAAGAAATCCTCGGACAGCTTTTCCTTTATTGGAGCCTGTATGCTTATCTTCTGCAATAGAGGACATGGAGAGACCCCGCAGAGGGCCCTGCCGCCCTTACAGATGAGGCATAGCTCCTTAGACATCGGCCGCATTTTCTGCATTACCCTTTGGATCTCACAACCCGGTCTCTTTGGATAGAATGCCTGACGATGCATTTGAATCTAACTTTTTCTTCCTCAATATGGCTCTAACTTTTGTTCGGTTAGATCAACATTATATTCTCTTAATCTCTGCTAAATATCTTTGTAGCGTATTTCTCCTCTTTTTTGCCATGCTATAGGTAATCCTCTTTCAACCCCATTGCCCCTATCTTCAGGAATTTTTATGGGAATTATAAAATTATGTATCTAAATATGTATCTAAATGCCAAATCCTGCACCTATCTTTCTCATAAGTCTCCTTAGTTTTCTTTCATCACCAATAGATTTCATCATCTTCTTCATCTTTTTGTAGTAGTTCAGTAATTCTCTAACCTCTTCTGTTTTTACTCCAGATCCTTTTGCTATCCTTTCGATTCTTGATCTTTTAATTATCTCTGGATTCTTCATCTCTTCCTTTGTCATAGAATCCATTGCAATTTTAAATCTCTTTAATTTTTCCTCCTGAATCTGAAGCACGTCTTTTGGGATCTTGACACCAAATGGCAGCATCTCCATTACCTTCTTCATTGGACCAAGCCGCCTCATCTGTTCTATCTGAGAGTAAATATCCTCTAAGGTAAATTTTCCACTCATGAGTCTTTTTGCGGCTTCTTCATCAAATTCAACCTCCTTTGCCTTCTCCAGAAGACCCTGGAGATCACCAAAGCCAATGAGTCTGGAAACGAATCTTTCGGCGTTAAACTCTTCAAAATCATCTATGTGTTCTCCAACCCCCATAAAGTATACCTTGCTGTTGGTAGCTGTGCACGCAGATAATGCCCCGCCCCCCTTTGCACTGCCATCCATCTTTGTTAGTATCACGCCATCCACATTACACGATTTCCTGAATGCTTCTGCCTGTTCTCCCGCCCTCTGCCCCATAGTTCCATCCAACACCAGGAGGGTTTTATCCGGCTTTATCTCATTATAAATCCTGTTTATGTCCCTCATAAGTTCGCTATCCAGTTTGTGTCTACCCTCTGAATCAATGATGATAAGACCCTCTTTCTTGAATTTTTCTATTCCCTTTTTTATGATGTTTAAAGAATCTTTCTCTTCACTATCACCATAGAATGGTACCTGAATTTCCTCTGCCAATTGTTTTAATTGATCATATGCCGCGGGTCTGAATGTATCGGCGCATATTAACTTAGAATGAAGACCCTTCTTCTTGAAATATCTTCCCAGTTTTGCGACCGTTGTGGTTTTTCCAGAGCCCTGAACTCCCACTAATAGAATTTTATCACCATCCCCGACTTCTAATTTTTCTCCGGTTCCCAGGAGTTTGACCAATTCTTCATATGTAATCTTGATCAGATTTTCCTTTTTTGTCAGCATTCCGGGGGGCTTTTCTAACAAGCCACGTTCTTCAATTCTCTTAGATAATTCAAATACCAATTTTACATTAACATCAGCGGCTAAGAGAACCTTTTGAATCTCCTTGATATACTCCTTTACCGTTTTTTTATCAATCACTACCGCCTTTCTAAGGGCAGTTATAGCATTCTGAAGCCCGGAACTCAGTTTTTCAAAGGCCATTCTCTTTTATCACAATTTCTCAGAAATAATTTCCTTCAGCCTCTCTCTTTCTATCAAACCCTTGTAGGTCTTATCTTCTATTACCAGAGCGGGCGTACTTGAAATATTATGGGTTTTCTTAAGCATGTTCACGATAGGTTCATCTAGATCGGCATTTAAAACAAAAACAATCAACTTATCATGAAAGTTTTTTTCCCTCAATTCGTCCAATATATGTCCCTGCTCAATGCACTCCTGACATGGAACAGAATAAAAGTAGAGAACGACTACTACATTATTCCCACATTTGTCCTTCATGTATCTATTCAGTATCCAGGCTTTGGTAGAGAGAAGGGCATAGTCCCTTCTTAGATCCTCAAAATCCCCTTTCTCGGTCTCCAGTTCCTTGCCTAAATCTCGAACCTTTTTTGTAGTTTCAGATACTAACAAGGAGAGGGAATCACAGCTGAGATCCTCTCCAATTATACTTAGATAGGCATACTCCAGCTGCAGATTCTCCACCCGTCTCTGCAATGATTTTACTTTTTCTTCGGTATAATCCGTCATTGATTTTTCTATAAATAGGCCAGATATGACACCCACTATATAGAAAAACAGGGAAAGTATTGCCGCCACCAAATATATTCTCGATTGTTGCATATTTTAATC
>QMZG01000156.1 GCA_003663045.1 Candidatus Altarchaeales archaeon | reverse complement strand
TAATCTTTTTATTTACTGAAAATCTTGGTCTATACCCCAAAATAATTTTTGGGAGTAAGTAAAAGATTGCGATCAGAAATGCAACCAAAGCCGATATTCCCCAGGAGAAGAATATCCCAAAGGAACCCAGGGTTACCACTAAGATTGGTACTGATAACTTTAGAATGCTAAAGATGGCACTTCTGGCAAAAACATATTTTGCTATCCTCTGAGAGATGAATATCCCATCCACTAACATAGAGAGTGACCAGATAAATGTAAATAGAGCAAAAAGAGATATAAAAGATGCACTTTCCCTAATAAAAAGCAGCTTAGGTGATAAAAAATCCAGACCCAAGAGAAAGATTACAACAAGGGATATGGAGAGAATTCCACTTATACTGAGGCATGAATTTATCATCCTCTTAGATTTTTCTAAGTCTGCTTGAGGTAAGAACCTGATTAATCCGATATCAAAGCCCAGGACGGAGAGTGTCGCTATTAGCATCATAGAAGAGATGATAGTTGTAGCTAGACCCACATCCTCCACTGTATAAAACCTTGCTACAATTGCCCAGAAAAAGAATCCCAAACCCGAAGTAACTATGGTAGTTAACATCAGGTAGGTGGCATTGCTATAGAGTTTATCACTAAATACCCTTTGCATTTTAATTTTCTTTCCATAATCTCTCAAAATAATTCTCAAAATATCGTGCAAATTCTTCTGAAACGATCATGGCATCTGCCTCGTTGTTCTTCTCTAAACCATAATAAGAAAAGTTGGTTGAACCCAAGATAACTATTTTGCCATCAATTATTACCAGCTTAGCATGGGTTGTTACATCTTCTGAGTCATGCTTTATAGCGATCCCATTTTCTTTCAGATATTCATAGGCATTATTTTGTTTGGAGTATTGATCAACTATGATTCTGACATCAACGCCCCTTCTATATGCCTCTACTAGATCATCTACAAGTATATTCTCTTTGCTCTGTTTATATTGGGGATAATACTTCAATTCAAATGTAACTATGTGAATAGAATTCTGAGCATTTTGAAATGCATCATGCACCACGGGAAAATAACCCCTGTCGGAGATTGGTATAGCCTCTGATCCGGTCAGACAGATATTTTCTGGACATGTCCGTAGATTTGCAAAATGGATTACCTCCACTGCTAATATAATCCCTATAAAGATCCCTATCAAAATTCCAAATAGCAGTCTATTTTTTATTTCCATTGCCTGGTATTTCTCATCTCTAATATATATCTTATAAAGAATGAATCTAATAGAATAAATAAAAAAGAAAATAAATGGACAGGTGATTATAATGAGAAGGAGAGGTGATATATTTGATGAGATGAGACGCATGATTGAGGAGGTTATGGCTGAGCCCTTCTTTAGGTCTGCGAGGTTTTTACCAGATGTCAGAAAAAGATTTCCAGCCGTTTGGGAGCCCTATACAGATATGATAGAAACAGATAAGGAGGTGATATTTACCGCGGAGCTTCCAGGGGTTAGAAAGGAGGATATAAAGGTCAATGTTACAGAAGATAGGATAGACATTAGTGTAGAGGAAAAGGGAGAAAAAGAAGAAGAGGGGGAGGGAGAATACTATTATGAGAGTAAATATCATGGCTTTAGTAGCTCTTACAGCACCCCCACAGCTATAGATCCCGAAAGGATAAAGGCAAGTTACAAGAATGGTGTTCTGGAGATAAGGGCGAAAAAGGCTGAGGTTAAAGGAATGAAAAGGATTAAAGTGGAATAGATTTCCTTTAATTTCTTTTTATTTGTTTTTTCTGTGTCTATCCTAGTCTTTTGACTATTTTTGACTATCTAATTATCTCTGATTTCAACAATAATATGCAATAGGTTAATAGAGGGCTTCTACTATAATGGAAACCAAGAAAAAACCCAGGATTGCAATAATTGGCGGCTACGGAGGGATGGGGAGGTTCTTTGCCGAACTCTTTGCTAAAGAGGGCTTTCGGGTAGTCATCACGGGACCTACCGAAATAACGGGGAGGGAAGTAGCAAGAAAACTGAAGGTGAGGTATGAGAAAGATAATTCCAAAGCAGCGAAAGATGCCGATATAGTCATGGTTTCTGTTCCCATTGATGTGACATTAAATGTAATCAAAGAGGTTGCGCCTCATGTAAAAAAAGGGTCACTACTGATGGATGTCACATCCGTAAAGGAAAAACCGTGCGAATTTATGGATAAATTTTCTAAAGAGGGTGTAGAGATAATTGGAACCCACCCAATCTTCAGCCACAGGGTAGGAAGCTTAGAAGGACAGGTATTTGTTCTTACACCAATTAGAGGAGAGAAGTGGCTCCACTGGCTTAGGAAATTTCTCGAAAAACATAAGGTTAGGGTATTTGAAACAACCCCAGAAGAACATGATGCAGTGATGGCAGTTGTTCAGGGTTTAACCCATTTTGCATACATCTCAGTGGGGAAGACCCTCGAGAGATTGGATTTTAACATAAAAGAGTCCAGAAAATTTTCCTCTCCCATTTATGAATTAATGCTGGACATGATCGGTAGGGTTCTTGGACAGAATCCAGAGCTTTATGCTTCTATACAGATGCAAAATCCAAGGATTCCGAGAATTCATGAAGTATTCTTA
>QMZG01000155.1 GCA_003663045.1 Candidatus Altarchaeales archaeon | reverse complement strand
TCTCAGCCAATCATCAAGTTCACTAAGTCTGAATTTAATTGACTCTTCCCTTGTTACAATCTTCTGCTTACCAAAGAGTTTATCAAAGAAGTTCAACTTATTCCCTAATCTTACCTTTCAATTCTTCAATACTCTTGGAGCCTGTAAGAAACATGGCAATCCTCAGCTCAGATATAAATCTGTCCAGAAATTCTCTGATACCCCTCTTTCCCTTCTCTGTCCAAGCCCTTAGTATTGGAAGTGCCATCCCCACACAATCGGCACCAAGAGCAAAGGATTTTGCGGCATCTATCCCATTCCTAATCCCTCCAGAGGCGATAACTGGAATATCCAACCTTGAAACATCCCTTATTGAATCTGCAGTAGGAATTCCCCATTCAGAGAATCTTTTTCCGGTCTCCAGATTCTCCTTACCTCTGTAACCTTCAACCAGACCCCAGGATGCACCTCCATGACCGGAAACATCTATAGCTGCAACATTTAGCCTTTTAGCAATTTCATAGGAAATACCACAACCGGTTTCCTTTACAATTACTGGTTTCTTGAGTTTTTTAGCAATACGATTTATCTTTTCAATAAGATTTGAAAAATTTTTATTCCCTTCTGGTTGAATTACCTCCTGTAATGGATTCAAATGCAATGCTAGGGCATCGGCATCTATCATCTCAATAGCCTTTTCACATTCTTCTATGCCATAACCATAGTTTAGTTGAACAGCGCCCAGATTTGCGATCAGCAGGATATCGGGGGCAACATCCCTAACCTTATAGGTATTGGCCAGGTTTGGATTATCAATGGCCACTCTCTGACTTCCCACCCCAAAACCGATTCCAAATTCCTGAGCTATAGAAGCGAGATCCTTATTTATCTTTAATGCCTTGGATGCTCCGCCGGTCATTCCTTCGATTATCAATGGATAATTCAATCCCCTCCCCAAAAATTTGACACCCATATCGATTTCATCAAAATCTATCTCTGGTAGGGCCCTATGGATCAGGTTAATTCTCTCCAAACCAGTCTTTCCAACTTCTATTTCTTTTTCAATACAAATCGTTAGATGATCTAATTTTCTGTTGTTCATGTTCATCAGCCAACTCCAAGAAGTTCAATGAAGCTTCAAGGTTCGCCCCATAGTCCAAGTCTCTTGGCGATATCTATAACCTCATTTATTATTATGGATCTGTTTTTATTATAGTCCCCAGGCCCCTTTCTCCAAGCAGGGTTCTCCTCAGAATTCCGGGTTCAATTGCACTGACGATCTCGGATTCAATTCCAAGTTCAGTCAGTCTGAGAAGTTCGTTCAATTTCCTTTCCATGCCTCCGGTTACATCCGTACCCATTGATGTCCCGATCTCCCTTATTTGACTGATGTTCCTTGAATCAATCTCCTTTATAAGTTTTGCGTTCTTATTTTTCTTCGGATCTGAATCAAAGATTCCCGGAACATCCGCAGCCATTATCACCCTGTTAGCATTTAAAGTATCGGCAAGGTATGGAACAAGATGATCCCCGGAAAGAATGTTGACTCCAGTTTCCTCATCAAGAAGGACATCACCATAAGCCACTGGAACTACATCACGAGAAATTAACTCCTCCATGACTATGGTCGGAAAATAGATCAATCTTCTGTTCTTTAAAATTCCAACGGCAGAGGGTTGATAAGCAACTGCATTAATCATATGCCTTTGAAGAGCCTCCACTACTTGAAAATTTAATTTTTCCATAGACTGATGCGTTATAGAAAAACCCTTCATCTGCTCTTCATCCATAATGCCCTTATCCAATCCATATCTCTTGGCAGGAACGTGACCGAAGGGACCTGCCCCATGTACTATCACCAATGAAAAGTTTTTCTTCTTTTTTGCATCTGCAATCTCTTTCGCTAATCTCTTTAGGTTTTCTCCGTCCACTTCCGGTTTTCCTTCACTCTTCTTTGTGATCACGGAGCCACCGAGTTTTAGGATTATTAGTTCTTTATTTGGATTCATTCTATCCTTTAATTATGACCTTTTCATTATCAATAATTACTTTATCCCCCGTTCTTATCTTTGATATGTCGATCTTATCAACACAGGGTATTTCTGAAATTATTGCTCCGACCGCAACGATGGGTTCACACTCTTGATTTATAATCCCCTTTGGTGCTACACCCGTCTTTTTCATTCTGTAGAGGGTATAGGAACCGACCGTAGATCCTTTTCCATGGGGAAAAACCAGGATCTTATCCTTTATACTTTTACCTTCGAGTTCATGTCCTTTTTCTTTGACGATTCCCGTATCTGGATCTATGCAGCCAAAGAATGATAGGGGTGATTTTGAAACCAATGCAGTACCCTCTACCCTACCTTTTTTGATTGCTCTTCCACATAATTTCACCATTCCCACCTCCCAGTCACCGCCGCTTCAATACATTTCTCCAAGGAGCCAAATCTCACATTCAAACCACAGTGAGATGGTGCATAAAATGCCGCCTTCCCGGCATTTGTTGCCATATTTCTAAAGCCGAGTTTTTCAATGGGAGCCACAATCATGCAGGTATCGGCAACGATATCTGCACCACTTCTCTCGATCTCTCCGAGAAGGCCTTTTCTCTTTGCCATCTCCTTTACCTCAGAAGAGGTTGTGATCCATAATC
>QMZG01000154.1 GCA_003663045.1 Candidatus Altarchaeales archaeon | reverse complement strand
TAGATGTGGTTGTTGTTACCGGAGTCGTGGTGGTTGTAGTAACTGCTCCACAGTCCATCATACATAACTCATATTCAAGCTCGGCGACCTCATAGCATATCTCCTTGAGTTTATCACATATGCTAGTGGGATGCCCCTCCCTGGTACAGAGCTCGTATCTCAGATCGCACATCTGATAATAGTAATCCCTTATGAGTTCGCACATATCTTCGCATGATGATGTCTTTATAAGAATGCTACTTATGGATTTTCCGGAGTAATCCCCACTGGAAAAACAATCCGCTGTAGATAAATCCTGGGAGAGATAGAATACGATCATATCCTTTACTTCATCCCTAGTGAACTTGCTTTTGGATGGATGCCTGTAGTAGTCCTTCAGTGCATATACCAAAGCAGATTTAAAGTCGGGAGCAGAGGGGCAAGACAATGGTTGCTTTGGTGGCTGTAATGCTATGAGTTTTTCTATCTCATCATCACTGAGGGCGGTGTTGAATTTTAGGTAATCCCTCATCTCGTTCTCCAATCTCTTTTCAAAATCCGATTGTCCTGCGACAGTATTTAAAAAAATCAGCGAGACTAAACATAAAACAATTCCAATGTTTTGTTTTCTTGTTGTCATATGTTAAATATTCTATAATGCATATAAAAATGTGGATTTTTTATTTGAGCTTCTCCAAAACGGTTTCCCTCATCAATTCTATCGGGGCCTTAATTCCCAACCAGATTCTCAATGATTCAGCACCTTGATGAACGAACATACCTACGCCATTAACTACTTTGCATCCTTTCATCTTTGCCTCTCTCAGCAATCTCGTCTCTACTGGGTTATAGACTATGTCCATTACTATGACATCTCTTGGGATAATATCCACTGGAATTATAATTTCATTAATGTTGGGAAACATTCCCACCGGAGTGGCATTTATTAGAATATCTACTTGTCTTAATTCTTCCTCTATTTTATTAATAGAAAAATCCACAATCTTTACATCTCTATCCAGTTTTTCCTTTATATCTCTGCTTAGATCTTCTGCCATATATCTTCTCTGTTTTCTGTTTGAGATAGAAACATCAGCACCCTCCAAAACTAATTGAAATGAAATTGCTCTGGCAGCACCTCCTGCCCCCAGTATTAAAATTTTTTTATCTTTTATACTTACATTAGATTCTTGTAGTGCTTTAACACAGCCTATGCCATCGGTATTAAAGCCTTTGGCTGTTTCATTTTCAAACTTTATAGTATTTACTGCGCCTATCAGTTGAGCCTCACTGTTGATCTCATCCAGAAATTTCATAACCTCTACCTTGTGGGGGATAGTAACATTCAACCCAAGAAAGTCTTCTTTACATCTATCTATAAAATCTTCCAGATGTTCTTTTATCACATCAAAGGATTTATAAGTGTAATCTAATCCCAATTCTCTGAATACGGCATTGTGCATTACTGCCGAGAGGGAATGCTTAATGGGGTGTCCCATCACGCCCAGTTTGTTTCTTTTTGAATTCATTTTGATGGCTTTTGTGATGCTGTAGTTGATGATTCTTTCATAGAGATGTAGTCTAGACATCCTTTTACACTATTCTCTTTAGAGACTTTATCACAATATTTTGAACAATCTTTGGCTTTCCGTTTTTTATTACATGCATCCAGACATTCTTTCTTGATTTCTTCTTCAGAAGGAAGTTTATAACATATTGTCTTGTTCTTTAATTCATATGCAATCGTACGATAACAATAGTTCCGATCGCCTTCTATTCTATCACTATGAGTATCATTTATTTTCTCACAAATAGAGGGGTTATTAGTCTTAAGGGCAAAGTGCATATAGCACCTATCTCTTTGCTCGGTAGTAAAGTTGACAATGTCACATATGGAGACATTATAATAATTTGGATCAGGGGGCTTTGGCGTGTCATAACCAAATATCTTATTTAAACAATTCCTTGGTCTGCAACTTAATGGTAAGATCCTATAACATATCATCCCATCTTTCAACTTTTTTGCCAGAGAAAAAAAACAATTATCCCTTTCATCCATATCTTTTATACCTTCACAAATGTCTGGATTTTTGGTAATATAAGCTACATCACTAAAACAAGAATCTTGTAAATAAGAAGGGAATGTGTCGCATAATGTTATGTTTACAGATTGAGCTAAACTTGCATTCTTACTTTTCTCTACAACTTCGCGTATGCACTCACTCCTTGTTGGACCAATCTTCTCTTTATGTTCAATTTTATTACAAAAATCTACATTTAATCTCTTTATTGCAAAATGGAGATAACAATCATTTTTTATATACTTACAACCTCCTCCACCCCTAAAACCCCCCCAACATTCAGTAGCATTTGAATCAATTAGTTCACATATTTTGGGATTATCCTTGGAGATAGCAAAATGTAGGTAACATTCATCTCTCTTTCCCAATGCCAAATTACATAAAGAAACATTATTCTGTTGAATTGACCATTCTGATAGAAGTTGATAATGAATATCCTCGCAACTATCCTTCAAGTCAAAGTCATTACAATTTTTTGGAAGAATCTTCTTTGCTAAAAAAATTTCACGAAGGCATCTATCTCTTGCAGTTTCTGATGTATAAATATGGATTTCTACGCCTCTTGGTATTTTTTTACATTCAGTTTCAT
>QMZG01000153.1 GCA_003663045.1 Candidatus Altarchaeales archaeon | reverse complement strand
GGGTATATCCTGGAATAAGAGATCTTAAAACCGTATTCTGATTCAACGAACTTGCAGATGTCATAGCCCGATGAATCTGGGTTTGCCTTGAAGAATAATAAGGCATATAACTCTGTGAAACTCCTGATCCACCTCTTTGAGATTTTTATCTCTTCTTCAATCTTTTCATTTGTTTTCCTTTTCTTCAGTCTGATCACCTCTTAGTATTTTATCTCTGATTGTACATTCAAAAAATGAACGCATCCAAAGCCCATGAGTGAGGTAACTCCCACTGTAAGTAGTCTATCGATCAAAACAATTGTTATTGATGAACTTAGAGATAATCCACCTAAGAGAAATACTGCTGTCATTACAGGCTCCACTGTACCAAGACCTCCTGGTGGTGATGGTATCAAACCCGCCACAGTTGAGAGTGCTAACGCCACTATAATCCACACAAAACCTATATGCTCATTAAGTGATAAAACAACCATATAAACCCTTAAAAACTCTAAGATCCTAAGCAAGATGGTAATAAATAGATTTAGAAGTAATGTAGAGCGAAGGCTAATCCTTATGGTAGTAACATAGTGTCCGACCCATTCATCCATTCTCTCCCTCAATTTTTCTAATCTTTCTCGCAGTATTCTGAATCTTTCAAGCTTTGATATAAACCAATTTGCTATGGATAATGATGCCTTCTTGTTAACTGAGATATGCACTAATGACAGAAATAAAATGGAGAAGAGAATAACAAAGAAGAATAGGGGATAGGCAAAGGCTAAGGGTAATTGGAGGCTAAAATAGATCAACAGGATTGCAATAATATTCAGCAAAAGGAAGCTTCCCAGATCAAAAAAGCCACTCGCAATCATCGTGGCAAAGCAGATGGTATTCTTAAGTTTTGTGTACTTATTCAGGAGGTATAGTTTAACTGGTTCTCCACCCAATCTTGCAACAGGAGTGATATTATTCACAGCCAAAGCAATCAAATGAATCAGATAGATGATTCTGAATTTTACCCGAGCATTAGTAGATTTAATGAAGTTCATCCATCTAACTGCTCCCAATCCAACTATGCTCTGATCTATAATTAAAGCCATAAGGATATAACCGAGGGTGAGGTGTGTTAATATCCTGTAGATATTCCCAAAACCTGCCTGCCACATGATGTAAAGGACTATGGCAAGACCCAGGATAATACTTAAATATCCGACCTTACGCTTTGTTACTATGCCCATTTTATCTCTCCATTTCATCTAACAATATGCTGAAATGGGCAGATTTCCATGATTAGCTCTCCATTCCTCCAATGGAATTGAGAATTTTTTCTCCAGGGTCTCTCTATGTAGATTGTTGTAAGAACAGAACGGAACCAATCTGCCATCGGGCAGGGGATAATGGATTACACACCTCTGGACCCTTTCTATATCGAAATTCCATAAATCCTGGAAGTGCATACAGCCGATCATTATCGCATTTTTATGGAAGGCAGCTGCAGCATTGTATGTTCCCTTGCTCAGAACCTGTTGTATCAATCTTCTACGTTCTGGATCACGAATACTCTTTATTACATCTCCAAGTAAATGGGCACCGATCTCAAGCCTTGTGGTTTTTGAGTAACCCCTCCGGAGTATGCTAAAGAATTTATCAACATCCACGAGCTCATTTATCGGGGTATAACTCTTATCTTCATTAATAACTATATAGGTACCGACACCGCAACATGGGTGAGTACTAAGCTCTGTGGCTGGTTTATTAGTCTCTGCTTCGATAAATCTGGAGATTGGAACCATGGAAGGTACTGGATAGAAGTATTTTGCCTTTATCCTTCCATGAGTTTGTTTTTCCACCAGGTTGATGAAGTCATATGTTGTTATCCTACCTTTTTCTATCTCTATCTTGCTTACCCTTCCAGCAAACGAGATCGGCTGAACATTCACACACGTTATTACATCAGAATTCTCCACGGCGAATTTTATTATGCCACCCAACTGATCATCATTTATGCCCTTAACCAGTGTAACGACCAATACAACATTTTTAAGACCGATCCTGCGACAGTTCTCTATCGCCCGAATCTTTGTCTTCAAGAGTTTCCTTCCACGCAATTCTTTATAAACTCTGTCATCCAGACCATCAAATTGAAGATAAAAGGAGTCCAAGCTGGCATCCTTTAATGCCTTCAGATACTTTCTATCATCTGCAATTCTAATGCCATTTGTATCAACCATAATGAACAAAAATCCGAGTTCCTTGCCCATTTTCACCAACTCTGGCAGGTCATCCCTCACTGTTGGCTCACCACCGGAGAACTGGAATGAGTAACAGGGAACCGGTTTATTATTCCTCAAATTCTGTAACATCTCTTTTATCTGCTCTTTTGTCGGCTCGTAGACATAACCGGTAGTTGCAGCATTTGCAAAGCAGACCGGGCAACGAAGATTACAACGATTTGTTACATCGACTATTCCCAGAACGGTATGGCTTTTATGTTCTTCACATATACCGCAATCATATGGACAGCCCCTCTCTGTCCTTCTCGTCCTCGGATTCTCTACCCCATCGCCATCATTCTGGAATTTCATTACCCACTTATAATGTTCTATGTTGCCCCAGTAAACATCCTCAAATTCGCCATGCTCTGGGCAGGTCTTTTTAATCTTCACCGAGCCATTCTCTTC
>QMZG01000152.1 GCA_003663045.1 Candidatus Altarchaeales archaeon | reverse complement strand
TAACCTGGCATCCCTTCAACCCTTTTCTCTTTAGAAAAGAGAAAAGCGTTGACGGAAAAGAGAAAAGGGATTACAAAGCAAATTCAACACATATATTCGGGGTCGTGGGGTAACCTGGCATCCCTTCAACCCTTTTCTCTTTAGAAAAGAGAAAAGCGTTGACGGAAAAGAGAAAAGGGATTTGCAAGGCAAATTCAGTAATCAAAGAATTCAAAGGAAAGATGAAAACCAGATGGAAGGCATTAATCGCATTCGGAGCAGTAGTATTTTTGGCATTGACAGTTGGATTACTTTATTTACTGATCAGCAGTATTGATGTTAATCAACTACCATTAATAGGTCAGAAGGTAGCCGTAATACCCATAAAAGGAACGATAACATTGGAGGGCTGTAGTGGAGGTATATTTGGCACAGCACAATGTGCTAGCGTCAGTACGATAAAAGAAATGCTGAAGAATGCAGATGAAGATAATTCGGTAAGGGCCATTGTCTTAGATATTAATAGTGGGGGAGGTTATGTGGTTGCTAGTAGAGAGCTGGAAAGGGCGGTGAAGGATACTAAAAAACCGGTAGTTGCATGTATTCGTGAGGTAGGAACATCGGGTGCTTATTATGTAGCATCTGCAGCGGATAGTATAGTGGCTGATCGCGATTCAATTACGGGAAGTATTGGCGTGGTAATGACAATTCAGCATTATTATGGTTTACTTGAAAAATTGGGGATTAATGTTACCGTAATAAAGGCGGGAAAGAGTAAGGATTTGGGAAGTCCCTATAGAGAGATGACAGAGGAGGAGAAGAGGGAATTGAAGGAAGTGATCGATAAGATATATTATGACTTTGTTTCGGATGTGGCTAAAAACAGAAATCTTTCTTTCTCCTATGTAGAAAAGATTTCAGATGGAAGCATCTATCTCGGCAGTGATGCAAAGGATCTGGGCCTGGTTGATTACCTCGGAAACCTAGATGATGCAATTGATATTGCTTCAGAATTGGGTAGGATTAGCGGAGAACCGGCAATAGAGGAAGCAAAACCGAGAAAAATCAGCCTCTGGGATCTATTCCGCATATCTGCTGAGGATGTTGGATCAGAAATATTGAGTGTGATTCATATAATAAGCCAAAATTCAAATGATTAACATGGGGAGAATAAAACAATCTTACTTAAAGAGGATAGCGGGTAGATTGATGACAGAATATGGTGATGAATTCAGCACAGACTTTGATAATAATAAGAAAAAGGTGCAAGAACTCAGTGATGTGAGTAGCACGGTAATCAGGAACAAGATTGCCGGGTACATAACCAGGGTTATGAAGCAGAAGTCGGTTGCCGTGGAATGATTTTCAAGTATAAAAAATTCAGATCTTATAACACTCCTCCCTAAACCCACACACTTCACACTTCTTTCCACTTCCGTGTGGACATATCTCTGGAATTTTTCCATCAAGAATTTCGATAAGATCGTCCCTGGCATTTATTACCCGTCTCCTAAGTTGCTCTGTATTCATCACTGGTCTTTTTTCCTGAATCTTTGTATACTCTACAAAACCAAAAGGAATGATCTTCTTCAATCTCAATTTCTCCTCCAAAAGCAGGGAATAGGCGCAGGTTTGAAGCCTGTCGCCTTCCCAGACACCATCCCCCGGATTGCCTGTCTTTATCTCCACTGGAAAATAGTTCTCCTCCTTCATCACCTTGTCGATCCTCCCAGAAAATTTCAATCTATTTGACTTAACGGGATACTCTACCTTCCAGGGGGTGATCCTTTTTAGAGAATCTTCAACGCCCACTTCGTTAATCATGATTTCCAATTTTTCCTTCATGAGCTTTATTTCATTCAAGAGTTCTGGTCGAATTTCTGAGATATATTCATCAATTTTAATTCCCTCTAAAAAATCCTTGTAGATATATGGAACATCCTCCAGAACATTTTCCAACTCATTTAGAAGTGCATCCTCAATTTCATCCATGTCGTGAATCCTTCCCAAGATCCTTGACTGTCTCAAAGAGAATTCCTTTCTGATGGCATGTCCCAATAGACCCTTTGATCTTTCCACACTTGGCTTGGGCTCTATCTGAAGAACCTCTGAGAGATAAACACTTCTGGGACAGAATGCGTATTTATTGAGGCTAGAGACATGGATTTTCATCCTGATTTTCATCACGAGATAATTCTTATCCAATTAGATTTCTTTGGTATTATCTCAAGCCTTCCCTCATATTCATCCAGTTCCCCAATAACATCGACCTCTTTAGCCTTCAGGATCTCGGGCATAGATTTTGCTATATAGTAATCGAGATATACATCGACCTCACCGGTGTTGTCTCTAATGGTCAAAATAATACTGCCGCCTTTGAATTCATGAATCCTTGAAATATTCCCCCTAACATGCAGATTTTTTCCAAGAGAATTGGTATTGATATCCCCTATCCTTGAAATCGGCGGCTCCAGAATCTCGGACACATACGTCAGAATCAATAAACCTACAATAGAAATGCATAGGGCTATGTAGAGAATCTTATCGGTCATCTTAATGATGCCTATACAGATGACTTCGTGGCCTTTTTCTTATTCTTCCTTCTGATCTTGAAGATTTTACCACACCTTCTGCATTTTGTTGCGCCTACGGGATTCCTGGCATTGCAGTGCATGCATACCCCCTTAAAGATCCTGGCC
>QMZG01000151.1 GCA_003663045.1 Candidatus Altarchaeales archaeon | reverse complement strand
TAGTAGAATATGTTCCAAATTTACCATTAGATAAGGCATTCTCTGTAGCGGATGAAGTAATTGCTAGAGCAGTTAAAGGAATAACCGAGACTATAATGGAACCGAGTCTGATTAACCTGGATTTTGCAGATATCAAGGCGGTGATGGGTGGGGGTAAAGTAGCGGTTATCTCTGTTGGTGATGGTGAAGGTCCAGATAGGATTGAAAAGGCAGTAGAGAATACGCTCTCTCAGCCGCTTTTGCAGGTAGATTATAAATCAGCCAGCGGCTGTTTGATTCACATTACTGGAGGAGAGAATATGACCTTGGGTGAGGCTAACAGAATTGGCGAGTTAATAACCAAGGAATTGGACCCAAATGCCAACGTTACCTGGGGTGCAAGGGTTGATCCAAGGATAAAGGACAAGATTGAGGTTATTGCTATAATTACTGGTGTAAAATCACCAAATATCTTGGGTTCAAGTAACCTGGATGAACTAACTGGTTCCTATATCTATACCAAGGAATATGATAACTGGGCCAGTTCTTTAAGTGAGGTATAATCTTCTATATCAAAACTAATTTTATTTGTTGATGCCATAGATTAATTCGCCACTTGGGTTTTACCACCTCAGATGCTCAAAGTGGCAAATCTGAACCTTTTCTCGGGGTAAACCACAGTAGGTGTCAAGTTTTCAGGAGGTTTACCAAATTTATCCCTGCTCGGGAGTGATATCTAAAGAATCAGGCTCCGAATAACCTTGCTTTGTCACTCAGATCGAGGATAGTATCCATCAGATATCTCCCGCAGATTCTATTCAATCCCCCCTTACTACAATCTCTCTCACTGAACTTTTTTACAGAGTCTGTTCTTACATCGCCAAGAATAGCTATTGGAACTGGATCTGCGCTATGCTGTCTTATGCCCACTGGAGTGGAGTGATCTGCCGTTAGAACGATAGTAGTATCTTCTAAATCAACCTTATCTAAAATTGGACCAATGACCTCTTTATCAATCCTTTCGATCATTTTTTTCTTTAAATCAAAGTTTCCATCATGTGATGCCTCGTCTGTTCCCTTTATGTGAAGAAAAACGAAGTCATAATGTTTTAGGGCATTAATAGTGGCCTCTGCTTTCTTAATGATGTCTGAATCTACATGACCGGTTGCCCCCTCCACTTCGATGATGTCCATACCACTTGCTCTGCATACCCCAATTATCAAAGAGGTGGCAGAAATACATGCCCCCTTAATTCCATATTTATTTTCAAATGAAGTTAACTCCGGTTTTATTCCAGCACCCCTCGCCAAAACAACATTAGCTGGTAGTTTTCCCTGTTTTATCCTTTCTTTATTTACCTCATGATCAGAAAGAATTTTCTGACTCATCATAGTAAATTTATTCAGGATCTCTGCAGTTCTTTTGGAATCTGTATTACCGTCCAGTGGAGTTGATTTATTTGGGGGTACATTCAGTTCCTCAGGATCGGTATCCGAGATCATTGAAGAGAGATCTTCTCCTTTAAAAATTAAAACTGCCCTGTGTCCTTTGCATCTTCTGAATATAATTCTTACATTATCAATTTCAATCCCATCCAATTCATTTGTTAATTTCTCCAAACCAAGTTCATCCCTCCCGGCCCTTCTATCAATTATCTTGCCATCCTTTAAGGTAGCAAAATTACACCTAATAGCTATATCTCCTTTTTCCAGGTTCAAACCAGCACCGTATGCCTCAAATGGCCCCCTTCCAGTATAGACCTTAAATGGATCATAGCCAAAGAGCGAAAGGTGTGCTGTATCACTCCCGGGTCTTATTCCAGCCCTTACGGTATCCATAATCCCATTTATCCCTTCTCTAGCAATGATATCCATATTGGGCTTATCAGCAACTTCCAGTGGCGTCTTTCCCTCTATCAGGCGATCCCCCATCCCATCACAAATAATCAATAGAGATTTCATTTTCTATTTTGCTTGTATCCTGTATGATCTATTGGATTATATTATTTAAACTTAATTTTATTAAGTATTATGTACCCCATGATCGTTGAAGCCCTGTGGTTTATACTGCCGGCATATGTGGCAAATTCCATCCCTGTGAATGTTTCTAAGATAAAATTTCTGAAGAAATATGGTAAGCCCATCGATGGTGGGAGAAAATGGCTCGGTGTCAGAATCCTCGGGGATGGAAAAACATGGCGCGGATTGATTACTGGAATAATTGCTGGAATTCTGATTGGAATTATCCAGGTAATTATTCAGCCCTCTGTGAAAAGTTATCTTCCATATCTCCCTCGGATGACCATTCCGCTGGCTGTTATGCTCAGCATCGGTGCATTAGTTGGAGACATGGTAGCCAGTTTTATAAAAAGGAGAACCGGCTTTAAAACTGGAGACCCAGCACCACTTTTAGATCAACTGGATTTTGTCTTTGGAGCCTTCTTTTTTGCTTGGTTATGGAGCTGTTTTATTGAAGGTCGATGGCAAGGAGTCTTCGAAGATATGATCGGATATGATCGCTTCTTTGTGATAGTTATTATTACACCGGCAATCCATCTCTTTGGAAATTTTATTGCTTGGATCTGGAAGCTTAAAAAACAGCCATGGTAAAAATAAGATGCCTAAGGCAAATTACTTCCTATGGGTCTACAAAGAAGCCAGTCACTTTCTCAGGAATATCGGCATGGGAAAAGGGCTTGGCAATCTGGACAGACACATAC
>QMZG01000150.1 GCA_003663045.1 Candidatus Altarchaeales archaeon | reverse complement strand
TGGTTAGAGCGCTCGACTGATAATCCCAGAGCAGACAGAGCATCACTTATCCGGGGTAAAACCCGTTGTGGGCTAGTGTACTGCGAACAGGGGGAGATCCCTTGACGGGATCATAAATCGAGAGGTCCTGAGTTCGAATCTCAGCGGGCCCATAGCAGCCCTTTTTTCTTTAAATTAGAAATTTGTACTATTTCACTTCAGATATCTCTCTCTGGTCTTTTTTATAGTTCCAGAAACCCCAAGAACATGAAAGATACAATCCCCTTTATTAATATCCCTCAGGAGTGCTAATGCCGCCCTGACTTCTTCGACTGATCTATGATTTACCTTTAATATCCCATTCTGCTTTTCTTCATTCCAATCCATGAGCCAGAGACTGGTCTTACTTGTTCCATATTCCCCTAGGAACCTGAGGGCCGTATTCCAAACTGCTTTAACAACTTCATCCCTCCCGAATCTGGAGTTAGAGATTAATTCAAAGGCTATGTAGCGATTTCTTTCTCTCAATGTGGGAAGCAATGGCTTGGACATTTTCTCATGCCGAGGGCGGGACTTGAACCCGCGACTTCCACGTAACTCAGAGTGCCATATTTTAGAGCTTATGAGCGTGGCACTCTAACCAGCTGAGCTACCTCGGCATTTCTTCATTTCTTTATTTAATTTTTTATTTTTTATTGATTGAATTAATACCAAGGAGATATATATTTAAATTTGGAATCCAATAAATAACTCATCACCCGCCTTAGCGTAGCTTGGTTTAACGCGGCCGGCTGTAGTTTGTTTCGGAGTGAAAACTCCTAAAGGCCGTGGGTAATAACTGGTAGATTCTAAGAAACGAAGTTTCTAGGTCTCCAGGTTATAGCCATAGCAGCAACCGGCAGATCCCCCGTTCAAATCGGGGAGGCGGGACTAAATGGAAGTAGTAAAATGGAGGTATATGTTTTGATAAAACCTACTGGTAGTAATACTAGTTATTGACAAAACAAGGAAACTATAGGGTGTTGTAGATACAATGCCCCGATGGTGTAGAGGACTATCATGTGAGCCTGTCGTAAACCTTTAAGTGAAATCTTTAAGTTAAATAGATATGGGTTTGCGGTCAGCTTACGACTCGGGTTCGAATCCCGATCGGGGCGTGATTAACAAAGTTCGATTCCCTCATATCACTGGGTGAATCCAGGTCCCTGAAGGGTAAGCCCTCTGTCCAAGTCCCTGGAGGTGAAAGAGATGAAAGAAAATTCCAGGGACATTGGAGAACCTAATTTTGATATACATAAAAGAAGAGCTAGGAGAAAATCTGCTGAAAGACTGCTTCTTGAAGCAGATATTTGCAAAAGAAATAAAGACCTAATTCTCAGGTATGTTGAATACCGAACCCTCGCAGAGAATCTAAGTGTAGCAAGGCAAAATAAATACCTGCACTATCTGCGAATTCTCGCAGAGAATCTGGAAAAACCATTTGACAAAGCAACAAAACAGGATATAGAAAAATTATTGGGGAGGATTTACCAGAGAGATGTTTATAGAGGTAGGACCAAAAAGAAGCCAAGTAAATGGACAAAATATGATTTTGCAGTGATCCTGAAGACATTCTTCAAATGGTTAAAGAAATGTGAGAAGCCCAAGGAGACGGATTGGATAAAGCCACCAAAGCCAGAGGCACCAAGACTTAGGCCAGATGAGATTCTTACATGGGAGGACATAGTAAAATTGAGTAAAGCATCCATGAACTCTAGAGATTTGGCATTTCCACAAGTATTGTGGGAAACTGGAGCAAGAATCGAGGAATTACTAACATTGGAACTGAGGGATATTGAAAGAGTAAACAATGGGATGGCGCTGAAATTACACTTTAGAAAATCTAAGACAGAGATAAGAAGTCCAATTATAGTTAGATCTGCTCCTGCACTGCTCAACTGGATTGAAAAACATCCATTGAGAGAGTACAAGACTGCTCCATTATGGGTCAAGATTAAGAGGAGGGATAAACCAATGGATTATTCTACAGCAAGGAAAATTCTAAAAGACTTGAAGAGAAGAAGTGGCTTAGATAAGCCGGTAAATCCACATAACTTCAGGAAATCCTCTGCAAGTTTTTATTCACATTACTTGTCTCCAGCAGAACTGAAGAATAGATATGGATGGAGACAGAGTTCAAAGATGCTTGACATTTATTGTTTTCCAGATGAAGAAAGAGTAAATGGAAGAATCTTGGAGTTTGAGGGAATAAAAGAAAGAAAGGCAAAAGAGAATGCTAAGATGAAGCCAAAGAAATGTGTATGGTGTGGTAAAATTAATCCGGTAGGAGTAGATTACTGCGTTCTCTGCAAGAGGCCACTTGACCCAGAAAAGAATTTGCTGGTAAGTCAATTAACTGAAATAGTAGATGATAGTATAAGAGAATTTGCAGAGAAGAATAGTGTACTGATAAATGAATTCGTTAGATTTATAAAAAGGAGGGTGGAGGAAGGAATGACTTAGACCCTCCTCTTACCTCCATCCAAGTCCCTAAAATTCTCGTCGACGAGCCTTTCAACCACAATCTTATAGAAGAGAGGCAATGAATCCAATATGTGTGGATCCCTTTTAATCTCCTTTCTTATTCTTTCTATATCCATTTTTGACCTCCAAATTTGTAGTGCCTAAATCCTCCGCCTTTCCTAAATACTCTTCCACCTTCTGACAAACCTTCCCATCCT
>QMZG01000149.1 GCA_003663045.1 Candidatus Altarchaeales archaeon | reverse complement strand
TTTCTGTTTTTTGTCTATGCATTAATCTCTGATTTGGTTTTGAGTTGAGATAGTTAATTTTGACAAACTCAAAACCTCCCTCAAATTTTGATAGTTTTAGGTTTTGAAGCCGGTGGTGCTTATTGCCGCGGCCGTGTTAGAGAATCTCCCTATTTTCTTAAGATCCCAGCCCTTAGAATGCCCAAATATAAAGGATGCATCAAAGACATCTCCTGCTCCAGTTGTGTCTATTACATCCAATTTAGTGGGAGGAATAGAGACCCTTTCATCTTCAGTACAGATGTAGCTTCCCTTCGACCCCATTTTCAGGGCAATTATCTCCGGTCCCATAAGCAGTAACTGTTCACAGACATCCTCTTTTTCATCACAATCATCACAACCCGTTATTGCCCTTGCCTCGTCAAGATTTGGAAAAAAGATATCCACATCGCTGAGGATTTTCCTAACCAAGGTTACATCCTTCTTCGACCACCCACTGGGGTCAAATCCGGTATCGAAACTGGTAAGAATTCCATTTTCATGGGCGTAGTCAAGAATCCTCTTTGTATCATTCCTTAGACCCTGAAGGAAAAAACTCGCAATATGCACATATCCTCCTTGAATAAGATCAAAGTCAATATCCTCGATAGTTAATTCAGAATTTGATCCGGGATATGTTAGGAACGACCTGCTATGATCCAGGAATGTTATTGCTATAGTTACACCAGTCTTAGTTCCAGTAGAGATTTTGAGATCAAGATTTTCAATCCCCAATTCCTTTCTAACGAAATCTCCAAGGATATCTTTCCCTAATTTACCAATAAATCTCGTCTTTAAACCCAGTCTTGCCGAAGCCTTTGCAAAGTTTGCGGCACAGCCCCCAGAACTTATATGAATCTCATCAATAATTTCCTGCGCATCCCTCTCTGGGAAATCCTGGATATTTGAGGTGATGATGTCAACATTTATATCCCCAATTGAGGTTACGTCCATATTAGAATAAAAGAAGGAGAAAAGAAAAAAGAGGGATTAGGCACTACAGCCACTCGTTGAATCACCAGAACCCTCGGAAAAACCAAACCCTGGTGAAGGTGTGATCGAGGATAGCTTCTCATTGCACTCCTCTGGCTTTTCTTTAAAGCCCAAGCAGATTGCACCGAGTAAACTTGCGGGATCTCTACCTACACCCTCGGCTACGGCACCGTTTATTACAAGACCCGGTGATCCCCGAATCCCGTATCTCTCATTTTCTTCCTTGTATATGTCAAATATCGGAAACCTGCCGTTTAACCAGGTTGACTTATCTTCATAATTCTCTGTTATTTTGAATTCTTTATCGGTCTGCTCAATACACGCATTTAATTTCTCTTGATCGATGCTTGTTTCTTTCAAACATTCATCCGTTTTCCCTTCCTTCAGAAAACATCTCAGATAGGAGAGATATTTATCTTTTTGTTCTTTCTGAATGCAATATTGTAATATCTGTTCATCCAGTTCTTTTTTACCGTGCATTGCATAACTGCAGAATTTCACCGAGAGGTTTATCTTATCCCCCAAAAGCTCTGCAACGGGTAATACTCCTTTTTCGATTTGTGTCCCAAATGGGCAATATGCCATAACGAATAACTCCACCTCGGGTTTTTCTTTTTTGGGCATACAGACGAATTCCTTTTCACATGTGGGATCCTCACAGTCAATCAATCCATTCCCATTGTCATCTATCCCATTATCACAGATTTCTGCATTGGGATCAAAACTGGCACCGATTCTCAGAGAGAGATATTCACCAACGGGTTCTAAGAATCTCTCTATATTCTTATAATTTTCCGCTTCTTTTACAGATTCGTCAAAGAGGATCGCTGGGAGATATTTCAGATTTAATTCATTATACAATTTCTTTCCTTCATCTGAGCTGTAATCTATTTCTGTATATTCTAAACCCGGGAATATGCCTTGTAATTGATCTATAATCCCCGTAATATCGCATTCCTTGCAACGTTTATCATTAACCACCACTACACTTAACTTTTTAGGTTCTTTGACATCCCTGACAATTATCTTGAAGATCAGTGTCTTTCCAGCCAAGGGACCAATGGAATAGCCCTTCTCTGGTGGAATAGTAACTTCTTTTTCCTCACCAACCTTCATTCCCAACACGGCGTTATCAAATCCTTCGATTACCTGACCCCTGCCAACTACAAAACTAAAGGGTTCATAAGATCTGAATTTATTATAGATTCCGGCCTTCTTTGCCTCATCCTCAATTGATGTATCAAAGACGGTACCATTCTCAAATTTGCCTATGTAATCTACCTTAACTATCTTTCCCGCCTCTACCACTTTTCCAACTATTGGAATTATCGTAGTTGTTGTGCCCGGATTTGATGTTGTACCAGGGTTCGATGTTGTGCCCGGATGTGATCCTCCCGTGTAAGAGATTTCCTTATTGAAATCAGCAATCTTTATAATAAAATAACCATCAGCCAAAAGGGATGCCAACAAGAGCAGAGCAAGAAGGCTTTGCAGACTGATCCTTGGTTCCTTGACTTCTCTCATTTCAGATTTAGTTTCCTTTTCCCCCTTTCTTTTCGATTTTTCTTTAGCCATTTTGATCTAAAAACCTTATATTATGGGTATACATATGGATTTCTTTATTAATAATGAGAAATAGAATGGAAATGGGACAGGATATAAAAGTGGCCACTATACCCCAATGTCTTCAGTGTTGCAGTAATACACTATAA
>QMZG01000148.1 GCA_003663045.1 Candidatus Altarchaeales archaeon | reverse complement strand
GAAAAACGTTGACGAAAAAGAAAGAAAAGAATTCCTTTTGGGAGATTCAATAAATGAGAATGGCCCTCGACTACCAAAAACTCGGCTTAAAATGCGGTATAGAAATTCATCAGCAGCTGGACACCCACAAACTATTCTGCTCCTGTCCCTCACAAATCAGGGATGATAAACCTAACATAATTGTGAGAAGAAAAATGAGGGCGGTTGCCGGCGAACTTGGGGATGTAGACCCCGCAGCACTTCACGAATTTTTAAGAGATAGGGAGTTTGTCTATGAGGCATATTCTGACAGCAATTGTTTGGTGGAATTGGATGAAGAGCCCCCACATCCATTGAACAGGGAGGCTTTAGAGATTGCTCTGGAGATCGTCCTGCTTTTAAATGCTAAACCAGTGGATGAACTCCAAGTGATGAGAAAGACGGTGATAGACGGCTCCAATACATCTGGATTTCAGAGAACTATCTTGGTTGGAATGGATGGCTTTCTTGAAACCGATAATGGCAAGGTGGGGATTCCAACTATTTGTTTGGAAGAAGATGCAGCAAGAAAGATCGAGGAAAAAGGTAAAACAATTACATACAGGCTGGATAGATTGGGGATTCCATTGGTAGAGATATGTACAGACTCTGAGATAAAGGGTCCGAAACACGCAAGAGAGGTTGCGGAAAAACTTGGTATGATCCTAAGGGTAACCGGAAGGGTTAAAAGAGGTATTGGAACAATAAGACAGGACCTGAATGTTTCAATCTCTGAAGGGGAAAGGATCGAGGTGAAAGGTGTTCAAGAACTGAGATTGACTTCAAAGGTCGTTGAAGAAGAAGTCAAGAGACAATTAATCTTGATTGAGATTAAGAAGGAATTAAAGAAAAGAAAGGTTAGAGAAGAAGATCTTAATTATGAATTTGTTGATGTAACAGATATTTTTAAAGATACAAAATCGAAGGTAATTTTGAATTCTCTCAAAAAAGATGGCTTCGTTATGGTAACCAAGTTAAAGGGTTTCTCAAATCTTTTGAAGGATAAATTGAGTACAGAACTTGCGCAATATGCGAGGGTCATTGGTGGTGTAAAGTGGATATTTCATTCGGATGAATTACCCGCCTATGGGATTACCAGGGAGGAGATTTTGAAAATAAATAAAAAATTGAAATTGCGCCAGGAAGATGCATTTGTCTTAGTTGCTGAAAAAATATCAATTGCAGAGAGTGCCCTAAGGGCAGTAGTGGATCGTTGCAGGCTTGCATTAAAAGGTGTTCCAAAGGAAACCAGGAGAGCCCTTCCAGATGGTAAGAGTGAGTTTATGCGTCCTCTCCCAGGTTCCGCAAGGATGTATCCAGAAACTGATGAACCATTAGTAGTGATAGATGATGAATTCATCTCGGAGATCAAAAAGAAACTTCCGGAGATGCCGGAGAAAAAAATTGAGAGATTTTTGAGTATGGGCTTAAGCAAAGAACTCGCCAATCAACTTCTGAAGTCTAAATGGGCTGCTAAATTTGAGGAATTTAAGAAAGAATTTTCAAATGTAAAGCCCTCTGTTATTGCCACCACGATCATTTCTACGCCAAAGGAGGTAAAAAAGAGATATAAAGTCGAGATCAGTTTTCTCAGAGAAGATCACTACGGGCAAATTCTGGATTTGGTAAATAGAAAAAAGATCAGCAAGGGCGTAATTCCAGAGATTATGGCAGAGTTAGCCAAAGATCCCGAGAAAGATGTGGAGAAGATTGCGGTGGAAAAGGATCTATTTCTTATTTCTGAGGGGGAAATAGAAAGGATTGTAGATAGAATACTCAAAGAAAATAGAAAACTAATTCAAGATATTGGTGAGAAAGCAAAGGGCTATATAATTGGGAGGGTCATGGCGGAGGTAAAGGGCAGGGCTGATGTGGAATCTGTTAAGGGAATGATTAATAGAAAATTGAAATCGGTGCATAAATTTTCTTGAATTAGATTATGTGGTTAACATATGTGATTTTCACTTAAAATTTCATGTAATGTAGAAAAAGATTTTTGTGCTCGACTTTAAGCCAGAAGCGGAGAGGAAAAACGAGAATAAGGTTGCTTCACAATTATTTTTATATGCATCTGGCTTGTCCTTCAGGACAGGTATTCCATTGGATAGGTTAATGTGCGCATGGTTCGATGGTTCCATTTATTATGAATTCAATCCTATCGAAGCTAATGTCAGATTTCATCGGGAAATGCAATGGATTTTGTTTCCAGACCAAGTTCTAAATCTTGGAATGATTCTGGAAGGGTCTGGAATTGCGGGTTTTTGAACTTGCAGACGAAAAATAAGGAAAGTTCGCATTCAAAAAATATATATAAGGAATGCAGATATAATTATGTGCGGAATGAAATCTAATAAAACTGATTTTCTGGAAAATGTTTCCAATTGGTCTAAGATTTATTGTGAGAATTGCACTATTACGGATAGGGGGGTGAAGGTATGAAAACAAAAACCATGAATAATAAAAGCATGAAAACGAAAAATATTGAGGAAGGCAGAGAAAAAGAACATATTCACTATTGTCACTTATTTTTTAGAATGAGCCTTGCTGTTCTCTTTTTGTTTGGAATAACCGGCGTAGCAAGTGCATTTCATGCAGGTGTAATCCCTCACGCTGATCTAATCCAGAGTTACACTTCTTCTGGTGGTACGCCAGAGTATAAAGATAGTGATACGGATTTAGTTTATAAAGTGCAGCAGGGCGACACGCT
>QMZG01000147.1 GCA_003663045.1 Candidatus Altarchaeales archaeon | reverse complement strand
TCTGCATCAAAATATAATCAAAATATAATTTTACAATGATCGATAGGAGGGTTATATTCGAAAAAATAAGGGATTATGACTTGGATAATGTCAAGGTAGGTGTCCTTGCTTCTCATTCTGCCTTAGATGTAGCCGATGGTGCCGTGGAGGAGGGGTTTCGAACTATGCTGTATTGCCAGAAAGGCAGAGAGAAGACATACACAAGATATTTCAAGGCGAGGAGGGAGAATGGAAGGATTATAAGAGGTGTTGTGGATGAATATGTTATCTATGATAAATTTGAGGAAATGATGAAAAAGGAAGAGCAGGAGAAAATGCTTGCAGACAATATTCTATTTATTCCCAACAGATCCTTCACGTCTTATATAAAACTTGATAGGATAGAGAATGATTTTGCAGTTCCGTTGGTTGGAAGCAGAAACCTCTTAAGGAGCGAAGAAAGGGGGGGAGACAGGGATTATTACTGGTTATTGGAAAAAGCCAGATTGCCGTATCCTGATAAGATAGACAACCCAGAGGAGATCGATGAATTGGTTGTTGTCAAACTACATCATGCAAAGAAAAGATTGGAGAGGGGTTTTTTTACAGCCGCTTCATACGGGGAATACAAGGAAAAGTCACGGAGGCTAATAAAACAAGGGGTGATTACGGAGGATTTGTTGAAAAATGCCAGGATTGAGAGGTATATTATCGGGCCGGTTTTTAATTTTGATTTTTTCTATTCCCCATTGGAGGAGGACATGAGCGGGATTGAATTATTGGGGGTTGATTGGAGATTTGAAACCTCATTAGACGGCCATGTTAGGTTGCCGGCTCAGCAGCAACTAACCCTGAACGAAAAACAGAGTGTTCCGGAATATACGGTATGTGGTCATAATTCAGCCACGATAAGAGAGAGTCTACTTGAGAAAGCATTTGAGTTAGCTGAGAGGTATGTGAAGGCCACGAAGAAGTATTATAAACCAGGGATTATAGGGCCCTTCTGTCTTCAGACGTGTGTGGATAAAGACAATAAATTCTTTATTTATGATGTGGCTCCAAGGATTGGTGGGGGTACCAATGCCCATATGTCGATCGGCCATCCATACGGGAATGCACTCTGGAGAAAGAATATCTCCACGGGTAGGAGATTGGCTATGGAGATAAAAAGGGCTATAGAAGATGGTAGATTAGAAGATATTGTTACCTAAGATGATTTCGAAAAGGGATATAGAGGATATTCTTAATGATTATGATCTGGATAAATTAAAGATCTGTACGCTTGGCAGTCATACAGCACTGCAGATTACAAAGGGTGCGAGGGATGAGGGATTCAAGAATCTGCTCCTCTGTACGGAAAAGGCAGCGGGATTTTATAGGGGGTTCTCGGTGGTGGATGATGTAATAGAGATCGATTCATACAATGATATGCTTCTGGACGAGACTCAGGATGAATTGATAGATAGGAATGCAATTTTAATCCCCCATGGTTCATTTGTGGAATATGTAGGTCCAGATAATATAATGGAAAAATTGAGGGTCCCCCTGCTCGGTAACAGATTGGTCCTGGAATGGGAGTCCAATAGGAAGAAGGAGATGGAATGGTTCAAAAAGGCGAATTTGAGTGTACCAAGAGAATTCAAATCCCCAGACGAGATTGACCGTTTGGTTATGGTAAAATTTCCGGGCGCGCGTGGTGGTGGTGGCTACTTTCTCGCTAAAAGCGGGGATGAATTCCACAAAAAGTTAGAAGATCTTAATATTCCAGAGCATATTAAAAAAGAATATATAATACAAGAGTACGTTATTGGAACAAGATTTTATCCACATTTCTTTTATTCCCCCCTAGATGATGGCTTGGAGTTATTGGGTATGGATATAAGATATGAATCCGATGTTGATGGATTGGCAAGAATTCCAAGCGTTATTCAGAAAGATATCGAGATATGCCCCCGTTATGTTATTACTGGAAATGTTCCCGTTGTATTGAGGGAGTCCCTCCTTCCAGATTTAATGAATCTTGGAAGAAACCTGGTGGAGGCATCGAAGAAATTATTTAAACCGGGCGTGATAGGACCATTCTGTATAGAGATGATCTGCACCCCCGAACTTGAATTCATCTGCTTTGAGATATCCGGTAGGATTGTTGCCGGAACAAATCTTTTTATTAATGGCTCCACATATTCCAATATTCTTTATGATGAACCCATGAGTTGTGGAAGAAGGATCTGCCGCGAAATCAAGGTTGCGATAGAAAGGGACAGATTAAATGAAATAATATATTGAAATATAGTATTTTAATAGCTTTTAATAGCGGTGAGAAAAGTGGTTGATGAAACGGAAAGGGTTAGGGTTAGGTGTGATGTATTGGTAAAGATTATTGAGAAGTTAGATAGCAATCCAGAATTACAGGATATATTTGGGATACCTGTTTCAAAGGCATTGGTAGTGGTAGCAGATGGTAATGACCTCAGGATAGAGGACGGCGGTTCTGTTGATTTAACAGAGGAACAGAGCAAGAGATTTCTGGAAATATTGAATGAGGTTATAAAAGCCAGCACCCATTAAAGCAATACTTAAAGCAATAGAATGTTAGAATGTATCAGGGAGGGTAAAAAGGGCGTATTGATTGATATTCGCGTGATTCCCAATTCAAAGAAAGAGGGTCTTGGGTATGATAAATTTGGAAAACGGCTTAGATTGAGGATTTCCTCGCCCGCAACTGATGGGAGGGCCAATAAGCAGCTTATAAG
>QMZG01000146.1 GCA_003663045.1 Candidatus Altarchaeales archaeon | reverse complement strand
CATCAAGGGTAACATTACTGCGATGGTGGTTGCGGCAGCGGTGAATATTATAAAGAATGCTCTCCTTATCCTTTCGATTAGACTTATTACCCTCCTTTTCTTTATCCCTCTTTCGATTGTTTCGTCTGTAATAACGATCTGATCATCTACTCCGGTGCCAACTGCGGCAATTATCCCCGCTATAGCTGGAAGATCAATCTCCCAATTTATTAGAGAAGCCAACCCCAGAATGATTATGATCTCACTAAGGCCGGTAATAATTACGGGAATTACAATAAATAATTTTCTGTATCTTAAAAATATAACTATGGAAACGGTTATGATTGCAATTATTCCTGTAATGAGGCAATATCTTAAAAACTGTGCACCGAGGGAGGGTGGCACGGTAGACTTTGATTCAATGGATGCCTTTTCTGGAAGATTTCCGGATGTCAGCCAGATCTGATTCTGCTTTATCTCAGCATCTGCCTCCTCTTTTGTTGCCGCACTACCGGTTATCCGAGCATTATAAACACATTCACCCCGTGTGTCGAAATTCAATCTTGGGGTAGTCTTTAACCCAGTCACTTCCTTAATCCAGGAATCTGGACTCTTATTCCCTATCTCCATCCTTTGTGTGTCAATTCCCAGATCTTCTATCATATTCCTTATCTTATCTGGAATCTTGATTTCATCCTCGGCAATTATGGTCTTTGTAAACCCCTTATCTTTATAATTCCTGAATTCTGAAAGGGTCTTATTAATGTCATTTTCATCCAGAACTATTATTGGAATTCTCGATCTATTCTCAATTACCTCCAATGCTGTATCACCAAAGTATATATCCTCTCTCTGTTGTCCGGGGACGAAGGTAGTATTCCCAAGAATGCCATGTAACCCACCACTCATCAGAATTGTTGTATTCTCTGGTCTATCAATAAAGAGATCGACCGGCCTGTTCCTTGGATTATCCTCACCGAAGAATTTTCCCTGAGCAACCCTTCCAAATCTACACGCAGCATCTGGATTAAGTTTAACATTCACATACCATTCAAAGCCATTCCCAACTGGATATGCCCCCGAACCCTCGGTACTCAGATCGACACTTATTTCATCCCCTTTTACTGCCAATTCCCCGTCGATTCTCTGCTCAAACCTTGCCTGCTGTTTTAATATACCCTCAATCTTCTTTATCTCCTCTGGTGATGCCTTGGCAATCTTTATCAGGATGAATTGATTACCGTACCGATATATGGATATGTCCCTCAACCCCATGGCGTTGAGTCTATTCTCCAGTATACCCTTCTCTATTGCCATGACATCCGATGTTACCGGATTCTCTAATTTCAACCACATCTGGATACCGCCATCGATATCGATACCATAGTCCAGGCCATTCCCAAAGCCTACCCCCTTATCTTTATTGATTGCGGTGATATTGCTAATTAGAATTAGAGAAATTGAAACACATATGATAAGTATCCATATCCTTATACTCCTCAAGAGTCTATTAATGGTGTCCATATCTTCTACTTCTAAATTTTGTCCTTCTTTTTCTTTTAAGTATGGGAAATTTACCGCCCTTTTCCTCCACATACCACTTTAATATCCCCGCATTCATAAACCATGTGGTAGCAAGATCCGCAAGTAAGCCCAGTAGTAGAACGGAAGCGATACTCCCAAGGGTGGAGATCTGTGTTAATATACTGGAAATAATAAGGATAACTAACATTACTACCAGTGTGGTTCCAGTCATCGTTAAACCAGTCTTCATGGCACTATCTATCCTTTCATTCACCCCACCAGTTTTTCTCTTTAAAATTCTCGTGGTTAGTAGAATGTCAGAATCTACGGAATAACCAACTAGCATTAATATTGCCACTAAGGATGCTGGTTCTAAAAGGATTCCAAAGATGCTCATACAACCCATAGCAATTATTGCATCACATGTTGCGGCTAATATTACGGCAATGGAGGGTATAAAATCCCTAAATGCAAAGAAGATTACCGACGCCATTAGTATATACGCAATAATTGCCGCTTTTATCCCCTCACTCCTAAATTTTTCTCCCAGTGTGGGTTCAACTTTATCTATGTTGATGTTCTTCTTCTGCAATTCTACCACTACCTCTTTGTTCAGATAAAAACTCAAGGCGCTTTCCAGTTCCTCTTTATCCAGATCTATTGCAGAAATTTTAAGGATATTGGAATCCCTGTCAAAATCTATATCAACCCTCTCTTTAAGTCTGGTACCCAATTTATCCTTCAGATCTGCTGGTGGTCTTTCGGTTAATTCTACTAATGCTGTGTCGGATTCTCTAAGTTCTCCTATGTATTTAGCGATTATCCCCTCTACATTTTCTGTCTCCACAATCGTAGTAGTGACGATAGTAATCCTATTCATATGGGTCTCGAAATCCTTTCCCATATAAATCTTCAAATCCTCCAAGCCCAGATTCATTAGATCGCTTTCTAATTTGCTTAATGTCAATTTGTCGATGTCCTTTTCAGTCAAGATCTCCATCAGGGTACCGCCCTGAAAATCAATTCCCAGAGGGATTCCCCGAGTAAAAATCAGAAAGATCATTATAATCGAGAGAATAATGGGTACAAAGATTAGGGTCTTATAATTTACCTTCTCGGTAAGTCTGGTGTAGAGATTGTCGAACATGTTTAGTATTTTATACTGATTATTAAAAAATAAGGGAAATAAGGCAATGACACACCCTAAACCCCCTCTATTTTTACCACACTTTTACCTACAAT
>QMZG01000145.1 GCA_003663045.1 Candidatus Altarchaeales archaeon | reverse complement strand
TTCCAAGAGGAGTGCTGCAGCACCAGCCACATGAGGGGCCGACATAGAGGTTCCTGTTGCAGAGTAATAACTCTCGTTCAACCATGTAGAATAAATACCAACACCCGGTGCAACCACATCGGGATCAAATCTTCCAAATGCCGATGGTCCCCTACAACTGAAATCCGCAACGATGTCATCATCTGTGTTTACTGTACCTCTATCATTAGATGCTCCAACCGAAATAACCTTTTCGGTGGAAGCGGGATGGGCAATGGTTCCAGTCCCAGGACCTTCATTTCCTGCTGCTGCAACTACTACTATCCCTTTTTCTACTGCTGCATTAACGATCAGGTCTAATGGTTCCATACCATCATTGGGCTGTTGATTTTCACCTAGGGATAATGTGATGATATCGGCACCATGAGAAACTGCCCAGTCTATCCCAGCTAATACGATTGAATTATGTCCTTCACCATTGCTATCTAGTACCTTTACAGCTAATAGATCGGCATCCGGTGCGATCCCCTTTATATTTCCATTCGCAGCTACAATCCCGGCACAATGAGTCCCATGACCATTATCATCCATTGGATCTGAATCTTCGTTTATGAAATCGTAGCCATCTTTAACCTTATATCCTTCGCCAAAGTAACCTCCGAGATCGGGATGTGTGTAGTCAATTCCGGTATCGATAACTGCCACAGTAATATTCCTTCCAGTATAGTTCAGATGATCTTGCACATAATATGCCCCTATTGTTTCAGCACTGGTGCTGATCTTTATTTTTTTATCATTTTTTATAGGTAATGCATGTATCACCCGATCATAGTAAATCTTTTTAACGTGAGGATTATCCTTCAAATCTTCTATCTCCCCCTTATCCAATTCCGCTGAAATAGCATCTATCAGTTTATATTTTCTCTTCAACCTGTTGATATCCTTTATTTCTTTTAACTCCGCATCTTTCTTATCCAGAAATATTATTACCGGGATTTTCTCTTCATTGCTCAGCATCTTGATCTTACCCCTTAGATCAGAGGCGAGCTTTCCAGGATTTTGATGTTCATCTTTGTAGGGAATTTCAGCAGAATTAGGGTTTACAAGGGATAAGATAAAGATCACTGTGATTAGTACTACTGTTACCCCATTTTCATTTTTTTGCAGATAGAGATTCATCTTTTCATATATTTAAATTTAAACTTGTAATTTATACTATATATACCTTTGTAAGAAGATGCCAGTTATGAGAAAGCGCAAGGTTCAGGGGCCAGCAGGGGGCGCTGGACTTATTCGGTACTTTGATGTAGATGAAGGTGGACCTAAGTTGGATCCAAAGTTGGTTATCGGAGTAGTTATAGCTATAATTATTCTAGAAATTCTTTCTACAATAATCTTCTGATCCCATTACACATCTAGGTATCTAAGGATTTCGGTTCGTGATTGGGTGGATTATTATATATATGAATAACATCGATCTCTCGTTTCTTTATTCTTTATATCCCACATAACAAACTGTCTTGTTTTTGTACTCCAACTTTGATTCTCTGCCCACTTACATAATGAAAGATCTCTCTTTGCCACTGCTTCACACAAGCATCTTTCATTTATATCTGTTAGATTTCTGCATATCAATGATCAGGTTTTGATACTATATAATAATAACACCCTCTTTAGTTTTGTTTTTGCTTCGCAATAGTATCGGGTTACTTTCTATCACATTCTCACATAATGAAATATCTTGTCTCTCACAAATTGTAGGATCCTTTTTTGCTATTGCTACATTGACATAACACAGAATTTTATTTTCAGGTCTTCTATCTCTTCACATGTTTCAGGAATACGACCACAGTTGAGGCTGCTCTGGACACATTCCAACATTAAAACGGTTAAAAAGAGAAGTTGTTAAGGTTGATGGTGAACGCGTCTGAGGGTGGACCCACCTTCCAACTGTTGGCTGCCTGGGCCCTTTCTCAATCCCGCTACCTCATCAGCATCACGCATAGTAGTTAGGGCTGCTTCCTTCCGGACCTGACCCGGTTCCTGCCATGAGCGATCCGATGAGACGAGAAATCATAGTTAGAAACCCAGACCAACAATTGGTTAGTGAATCGCCCCTCAGACTTCGATCCCTCCATAAGGGCGATTTGAGGTTACAGGGGACGCCCACCCCCCCGATCTAGTTCACCATTATTACATTGAATTCCTTGATTAAAAATTAGCGGTTTGGGACATAATTCACGTATCCCACACATCCACAGCCAATATACCCTCATCTTATCACTCTCGGATATCGAGCGAGTATGTTCTTTGAGCCACCCCGCGGGTCATGGATAAAAACTTGGGAGCATATCTGTCCAGGCACCGCTTCCCCTCATCTTCAGAGTAATACCTTGCTTTGGATGATAGGCAGCATCAGCCGAGATGAGATCTATCCGATCGTATTGAGGTTCCCGTCAGCTCGAAGGCAGACATTAGTTTATTTCCCAGTTTTGTTTCATCGATGTGGGGAGGCCAGTTCCATCTGGACTGAAGATGTGCTCTTTGTCCTTTATTGGTTCTTGACTCATCCGAAAGATCTCCCTCAGTATTGGCGTTACGCGAGTTTATCTCGTAATACTCCGAGACTAACTATTTTTGTCCCAAAGCCACAAATATGGTAAAATAATAAAGTTAAAATTTGGCTCTGTAGAAAACCTGCATGTATAAGTAGGAGTTTCCCCCTTCTTTGTAATAAAGAAGGAGGAACCTACAATGAAAATTAGGGAAAACATGCTTATAAAGTTTGTTCGAACTGCTC
>QMZG01000144.1 GCA_003663045.1 Candidatus Altarchaeales archaeon | reverse complement strand
GGAGCACAGAAATTCATCCTTTCCAATGCTGTTATCAATATCAGCTCGGCGGTCCACCTTCCAATTCCCTTAAATTTCATCAACTCCTCAATTGCTTCCTCGTTATTCAATCTTTTAATTTTCTCCAGATCATATCCATTAACAACTTTCAGTGCGAGTTCTTTAATGTATCTGGCTTTCTGGCGGGATAATTTACATACCCTAAATTCGTTCTCATTGGCATTTGCCAGTATCTGTGGTAAAGGGAAATCGTAATATGGTTCGCCATCAACTTCTATTTTCTCTCCAAACCTCCCGACCAATTCACCCGTCATCACATAGGCAACCCGTAAAGAAATCTGCTGCTGGATTATCACCCTGATCGCTCCCTCGAATATGCTTGCTCCGATTCCCGGGGGTCTCAGACCGTAAAGTTCGTTCTTTATCTCAAGAAGCATTTCATCTATGACCATAAAATCATACAATTCTTTAAGATTATCCCTCAATCTAAAAATATCCGTGATTCTATCCGAAAGATATCTTTTCTCTTTCGCGTTTAGTTTGGAGAATGCGCTAATCCTCAACCTTGGCTTTTCTACCGTGCCAACAGAGGTAACCTCCACCGGAACTAATCTATCTCCAATCTTGAAGGCTCGTCTCCAGACGCCATCTTTATAAATTTCTGGCTGTGGCTCCTTGAATGAAGAATAAAATTTCCACTGCAGATCAAAATCGTATGGTGAAGTTGGTGGGGCTTCAAATGAGGTTTTTTCCATGATAATCACTTATCTCCCTCTATAATTTTTTTCGCTTTTTCTATTATCCTGTCGAAATCCTCTTTATTGGCTTTATATTTGGCAAATTCCACCAGAGAACAGAGATCAAAGCACTCTTTTGCCTCTTTGTATTCTTTTTTGTGCTCTCTCAGGAAATTAATAATTTCGTCATTTGTTATTTCCTTGTTCAATCTGTTCTCATAGCTTAAAAACAGCCTCAATCCCTGCGCAGCCGTTCCGTACGCATCCTTGTATCTTTTTTGCTCGAATAATCTTTTAGATTTCTCAATTAACCTGATACTTTCTGACCTGTAATCAAACGGCTTCTCACTTTTTTTCTTCACTTCCAGTTTAGGTTTAGATTTTTTACCGAATCTCTTATATGCAAAATACCCAAGTGCTGCAAGCAATAATACCAATAATACTAATAGAATCCACCAGTAATCCTGTTTTTCTTTTTCTACCATCTGTAATTCCACATTTTTAATGGTGTTATTTACTACCTCTGCTTTTATTGTTGCCGTCTCGTTCTCCCGGTTTGCATAATTGACCTTTATGATTGTTTTCTCTTTCTCGTATGATATCTCTATATCTTGTTGAGAGTAGCCCCCTTTTTGTAGCTGTTTCTGGTATTCTTTGAATTTCTTATTCTGTTGCAATTTATTCAGTAATTCCCGTCTCATTTCGGGTGTATCTTTTTTAAGGTTCTCGATCTTTCCATTATTCATCTCTCCGCTAATAGATGCCTTCTCCCCCTTTAGATTCTGATACCTTAATTCAAAACTTCCCGTATCATTAGATATGGGATTAAAATCTGCATCTGTCAGGTTGTATCCCTGGTTGAGAAGCTCTTGATGTTCCTTCTGGAGTTCTGGATTTTGAAAGAGTTTTTCCCGAAACTCCCGTTTCATTTCCTGCTGCTTTTTGATCTGATTCTCTATTTCTCTTTTTAATGCAGAGCTATCCTGGGTCATCTGATTATTCTGTAATGCTTCCCGAGGGTTTTGAGGTTGTTGGCTTCTTCTCATCATCTCATCGATCTGTTTTTGCATTTGAGAGAATGGATTTTGTTGAGAGCTTTGTTGAGGAGGAGAATATCTTTCTGATGACGCAGATTTTCCACCTGGCTGATTTTTCTTTTGACTCTCATCCGTGACAAAATGAATCCTTATGCCCTCAAGATTTACAACCCTTGGTTCCTTTTCGGTATAAACAAATTTTAAGTCAACCTCCAATGTTGCGGGATTATCGGAGGTTCCGAAATTCAGATTTTGGGTGGTTTTTCCTTTTTTAACAGAAAAGGTGGTTGATTGGGAATTTGAATATGACATATGCATTCCTCCCCGATTAATTTCCTGGGTATAAGTGTAAGTTAGTACTCCATTAATCTCTTTTCCGTAGGTATTCTCGATATGCAGGGGGATTATTGCATCCTCACCTACCATAAAATAGTAATCCTTCTGGTCGACCGAGAGGGTTATGTCTCCAGAATTAAAAAGCCCCGCATTAGCAACGGGAATCATGAGGAGGAAAAATCCCAAGATCAGATACGGACCTTTATTCCCCATTTTTAATGTCTCTATTTTCGGTTCTGTAAATATTCTTGATGAATTCATTAAAAAAATATAATCTGGAACTAAACCCTGTTTATTAGCACCATTTTAGCAAAAGACCAGCACAGTAAAAATCAAAATAAGTTTGTGTTTGACGTAATACAATCGACAATTTCAAACTCTTCTTGGCCAATGGTAGCCTCTCATCAATTTTTCATTCTCTGTATTCCTTCCTGTTCTTTACGGATATTTTCTGAGTTTCAGTTCTTCGATGAGTTTGCCAACAACTTCATAATTGCGATTGTTCTCCTTATATTTTGCTTGCATAACTTATAATATGGAAAAGAAGAATTAAATATTTCGCATGCTGATCAGATTTATGTTCTATCCACCCACATGCCTAACACCTTTAAATTGGTACAATAGTAATGTGTTTCAGGTGGATAGAATGAGCAACCTATCGATTAAAGAACGTAGGCGGATTATAAAACAACGCTTGC
>QMZG01000143.1 GCA_003663045.1 Candidatus Altarchaeales archaeon | reverse complement strand
CAATAGATTGGGTTTAAAGCCAACAAAAAGGTGAACATGTCGGTGTTCACTTCAAGATCATATATCGTAAAGTCATGCTTAGTAGCGACTTCACGAAGAATCCGCTCGCGTGCGGATTTCAGTTCCAAGTTTCGGAAGATTGGCTTCCGATACTTTGGGTAGAAAAATTACAGAAATTTCACGCTAAAAAACAAAAGGAGGTAAAAGCAAGGTTAAGAGATTTATTTAGCAACCGAAGGTTCAGCCACATCCTTGCGAGTTTGTAATGAAGACAGAAGAAAGGCAATCCCCAGGACCAAAACAATAGTTGCCCCCGAGGCCAGATCAAGTAGATATGAAAGCCACAAACCAATTACGGTCAGGGTGATTCCGATAAAGATTGAAAGAAGCATCAGTTTTTTGATTTCATAAGTAAACTGTCTGCCTATCGCCGCCGGGATCGTTAACAAGGCAATGACTAAGATAACCCCCACAACCCTTATTAGAACAACCACACTCAAGGCAACCAGACACATGAGCAATAGATATAAAATTTTTGTTGGAACCCCAACAACCGTTGAAAATTCTTCATCAAAGGATATCGCTGAGAATTCTCTGTAGAATAAAAGAACTGTCAGGATTATTATTACATCCAGGATCAGCATCATTCCCAGGTCAAAGGAGGGGACCGTGAGAATGCTTCCAAATAGATAGCTGAAGAGATCGGGGGCATAACCCGGGCTTAAACCAATGAAGATGACCCCCAATGCCATACCCACTGACCATAATATTCCTATGGCAGTGTCTTCACTCACCTTCGCTTTTTTGCTGATAAGCCCGATACTGAGCGCAGACAATATGCTAAATGGAATGGCAACCAGGATGGGATTTACTCCAAGGAGATAACCCAGACCGATCCCCCCAAATGCCGCATGAGAGATACCTCCGCTGATGAAGACTATCCTCTTTATAACGACGTATGTGCCGACAATCCCACAGGCTATACCTACTAAAACGGCAGCCATCAAGGCATTCCTCATAAATTCATACTGAAGGATCTCCATCATTCTGTGTGCCTCCTCAATACCCTGTGGGGTGTTCCATGAGCTATCAGTTCTATGGGACATTGATATACCTTTTCAAGTTCCCTCAGGGCAATTTCTTTTGAGCCGTGGTAGAATAATCTGCGATTTAGACATGCCATTTCATCAACATAAACAGATACAACGCCAATATCGTGGGTTACTAAAACTATCGCCATTTTTTTCTTGAGCTCCGAGAGTAATTCATAGAATGATTTTTGCATCTCTGGGTCAATACTTGCAGTTGGTTCATCGAGTAAAAGTAACCTGGGTTCTCTCGCGAGTGCTCTGGCTATAAAAACCCTCTGCAACTGCCCACCGGATAATCTGCCTATCTGCCTGTCTCTGAATTCGAGCATATCTACGGTTTTCAGGGCGTTAGTGACAGCTTTCTTATCCTCTTCAGAATAGTTTTTGAACACCCCTCCGTATCTACCCATAAGAACTACATCGAAAACGCTTATCGGAAAATTTAGGTCAAAAAAGGTGTACTGAGGTAGATAACCTATAAACCTTCTCCCCTCCTCAGGAGATTTTCCAAAGACCCTGACCTCTCCTTTATCTGGCTTAATTAATCCAAGAATAACCTTCAATAATGTGGTTTTCCCACCGCCATTTGGACCTATTATTCCCAGAATAATATTTTGCTTTATAGATAAATTAATATCTTCAAGCACGGGACTATCATTGAGATAGACCTCTATATTTTTTAGGCTGACGATTTCCTCATTCATCTTTTTTAATAGATTATTCCATTTCCAGGGAGAGTGAATCTGCCACGCTTCGCATATTGAGGATATAGCTCCGGGGAAGGGGGTCAATAAAGACTATCTGCCCATTGATCTCGCGAGCAATGGTCTCTGCATGTTCTGTTGCGAACTGTGGTGCTACATAGACATATGACAGATTATATTTCTTTGCTTTATCGATGCATGCCCGAATAACCTGCGGGGTTGGTTCTTTCCCCTCATGCTCAATCGCAATCTGTGTTAAATTGTACTCCTCAGCAAAATATCCGAGCGTTGGATGATATATCATGAAAACCCTGTTCGTAAAGCCATCAAGCCTCTCGTGAATGTATCTATCGAGATCGTCAAGTTCTTGGAGATAGTTATCCTTATTTCTCGTGTATTCATCTGCATTAGCCGGGTCCACCCGGATAAGTCCATTGTAGATGTTCTCCACCATCTTTTTAGCGTTGATTGGTGAGTTCCAGATATGTGGATCCCCTCCCCTCTTTGTGATGCCCTCTGAGCCGTCGATGATCACCATATCGGGATTCATGGCTCTGATCCTGTCCATCCACACATTCTCAAACTCCACACCAGACCCCACCTTGAAATATATCCTCGCCTTACTGATCTCCATGAGTTGATCCGGGGTTGGCTCATAGGTATGTGGGCTTGCCCCCGGGGGAACCATTACCGTGACCCTGACCCTGTCTCCCCCGACCTTCTCCACAAAATCGGCCTGAGGTAGTATGGTAACAACTACCCCCAGCCTCTCATTGTCCACGGGTTTTTCTGTTATACACCCCACGGTTAAACAAATGGCAATAAAGAGCAGTAATACTCTTTTTTTCGTCTCGTTCATCTCAAAATCTTGATAATGATTGGGAATTGATATATGATAATGGCCTATACATCTATAGAGTAAAGGATTAAGACTAAACCCATTCGTATAGCTGGCTACCTTCTATCACTTTCTTTTCCTGGGCACGAGTGCAACTATCGCTATAGCGCAGCCTGCTAAGAGAT
>QMZG01000142.1 GCA_003663045.1 Candidatus Altarchaeales archaeon | reverse complement strand
CCCTATCCCGGAGTTAATAGCATTTTGGATGGAGCAAACATTGACATAGAGTATGCAAAAAATACGGAATTCCTCCATCTCACTTCCTTTGTTAATGAAACGCAGTTTGAGTTGCAGAAAAAATTAATTCATGAATTGCCAAGGGTGAAGATTAGCTTTAGTCCTGGGATATTGTATGTAAGAAGGGGTCTCGAAGCACTAATGCCCATCATAAAGAGAAGCTTCGTTATTTTCTTGAATGAAACAGAGATTAGAGAAATTACGGGTCAGGATTATGAGAAAGGTAGCAGATTGTTGATAGAAAAAGGTGCGAGAATTGTTGCAGTAACCCTAGGAAAAGAAGGGTGTTTTGTGATGGATAAAGAGGATTCTCATCATATTCCAGCATATCCCACCAAGGTTGTGGATACAACTGGGGCAGGAGACGCATTTGCCACAGGATTTCTCTATGTATTGTTGAAAGGTGGCTCAATTCTTGATGCTGGAAAGAATGGTAACAGAATTGCCTCTTTATGTATTCAAAGAATTGGTGCAAAAGAGGAACTGCCATATAAAGATGACATAGAAGAAATTTTATAAATATTTTGTAGATATCTGGCCACTACAAAAAATTAAACAAAAATTAAAAAAGAAAAAGAAATGTGGAAATCTACATCACATCCCTGGAGACATTCCACCCATTCCCCCTTCTGGCATCGGGGGCGTTCCTCCCTCTTTCTTGGATGCTGCTATAACGTCATCTATCCGAAGAAGCATCTGTGCTGCTTCACTCGCCGACTTCACCGCTTGGGTCTTTATCTTCACTGGTTCCACAATCCCATCTTTTAACATGTCTCCAATCCCACCATTCAGAACCATCACACCAGTGTTCTTCCTCCCTTTTTCATGCTCTGTCCTTAATTTCACCAATATGTCAATAGCATCTATACCGGCGCTCTCTGCCAATGTCCTGGGTATAATCTCCATGGCATCGGCAAATGCATCAATAGCTAACTGCTCTCTTCCACCAACGGTTTCTGCATACTTTTTCAATCTTCTGGCCAATTCGATCTCTGAAGCACCCCCTCCGGGAACGATCGTTCCCACTTCTAATGAGGCTGCAACACCGCCCAGAGCATCATTAACTGCCCTTTCTACTTCATCAACTACGTGTTCTGTGCCACCCCTTATCAGGAAGCTCACCGCCTTAGGGTTCTTACAACCTTTAACGAATGTCATCTCATCCTTTGCTATCTTCCGTTCCTCAACCTCTGCAGCGTAGCCCAGATCCTTCTCTTCGAGATCTTTAATATTAGTCACTATCGTGGCTCCAGTTGCTTTGGCCAATTTTTCCATATCCGACTTCTTTACCCTTCTCACGGCAAATATCCCCGCTTTTGAGAGATAATGTTGAGCAAGATCATCTATGCCCTTTTGACAGAATACTACTGTAGCGCCACACTTCACTATATTGTCTACCATCTCCTTTAGCATATTCTCTTCCTGTGCCAGAAATGCCTGCAACTGATTGGGATCTGTGATCTGTATCTTGGCGTCTGTCTCGGTCTCCTTGACCTCCATAGCTACATCTAACAGGGCTATCTTGGCATCTTTAACCTTTTTTGGCATTCCCGCATGTACCCTCTCTTTATCAATAACCAATCCCTGAATTAACTCAGAATCTGCAGTACTTGCACCCTCCTTTTTCTCAATCTTGACATTATCTAGATCTATCACTATTTTCCCATTCTCCTTTTCTGCAATCTGTTTTATAGCCTTTACAGAAAGTTCTGCTAATTTTTCCTTAGATGTCTCAGTACCCTTTCCCGTCATGGCAGTTATAGCTATTTCGGTAAGAAGTTTATCATCATCTATAGATATCTCCTTTCCGATCTCCTTCAGTATTTCGTCTGCCTTTTCAGTAGCCATTCTATAGCCTCTAGCAATTATAGAAGAATGAATCCCCTGATCCAATAATTTCTCAGCACTACTCAATAATTCGCCGGTGAGAACAACTGCGGTAGTGGTTCCGTCTCCGACTTCATTATCTTGTGTCTTAGCAACCTCCACCACCATCTTGGCAGCAGGGTGCTCAACGTTCATCTCATCTACTATGGTTGCGCCATCATTTGTTATTACAATATCGCCAAGATCATCTACCAGCATCTTGTCCATTCCTCTGGGTCCCAGAGTTGTCCTTACAGTTTCAGCAACCGTTTTTGCGGCCATAATATTGTTTCTTTGTGCATCCCTCCCAGTAGTCCTTAAAGCCCCTTCGGGCAAGATATATATTGGTTGTCCTTGTGCCATTTTTCTTCACCTCATCTGTTGTTATTATTGATTGTTATTATGAATGTTATTATGAATGGGTTTGAATGTATATTTGTATAATTAATAGAATTTAAAGTTTAAAAAGCAAATACATTATTAGGCTTTGAGACATAATTCACGTATCCTACACCCTAATTCTTGAGATTGTAGTCGCAAACTCTGGCGAAAAGATCATTAGTATTTATGGTAATGGAGCAAAGGTTGATGCCCCAAAGAGATATTTAGGCGAAAGAGCGTATGTTGTTATAGTGAAGAATTAGGTTGATTTTTGTCCCAAAGCCATCCTATGGGAAAACTATAAATAGGGAAAGTACAAAATATATATGAAAGATAAACCTTGATTTGAAATTAAAGGACGGAATCACCGGGGAATCCTTGATGATAAAATGAAAGGGGGAATATAAACTCTATCATCCATTATCTAAAGAATATCTGATACAGATGGAATGAATCAACAAAAAATCACAGCCGGATTTATTGCAGTATCTGTCTTATTCAGTCTTATCGCTCTCTCTTCTGCATTCTCCTTTCCAGATCTGTTCATCTTCAAAT
>QMZG01000141.1 GCA_003663045.1 Candidatus Altarchaeales archaeon | reverse complement strand
TGAACCCACAAAAGCGTTGGTGTTACTAACAACACTTAGATTAACGTGTCATTAGTCCTCATAAGGGACGCCAACGCGTCATTAACAAAGTAATATCAAAGCGTCATTGCCTTATATCTGAACCAGAACGGCACCATTATTGGATATGATATCCTCTTTATCGATCCTTTTCCTTCCAACTTTAATTCCAAGTAGTTTTGAGCCATCTAATAGAACCTTAGATACCTTGCCTATTTCCCTGCCATCCTTGCTAAAGACCTTTTTTCCAGCATAGTCCTCTATCCATTTTCTCCTTGTTTTTATCTCTTCTATAAAAATCAACTCCGTGCCTTTGATCACAGCAATAAAGAGAATGATACTCAAAATGATGGAAAGGATAAAATTTCCTATTGTACCTTCCAAAAGATAATATGCACCAGATTGTGCGATCAATTTTATAAGTAGTATTAATGCCAATAAAATTAGGTATCTCCTTATGTTTAGATACCTCTCCATAGCATATTCATCAATGATTCTGCCGATAATGGCAATTACCACCGCTAATAGGATAATATCTGCATGATTCAGGGTTAGTACTGTTGTAATTTCGTTAATAAATCCAGTGGGATTTTCCTTAGAATATTCATCATAACTGAATCCCAGTCCAATTATCAGGGTGATAACAGCCAATGAATATGCCACAATACTGATCCTCTCAATAGACAATGACTTGAGAAATTCAGAGAGTCTGGAGAAAAATTCTTCTTCATAACCAAGGCCCTTTATAATCAGATATATACCAACAATGGCAAGGAGGAGAAGCATGGCGTGCATTAAAATATTAAGTGCCCCACCTATTGCTATAAGCAGCAGTATTAGGCCGGGGATGACAAAGATCAAACGGGCAAGATTGGGGTCCTTTTCAACCTCCCTCAAAAAGTTGGTTATCTTAAAATATGCCTTCTCCAGTTCTTTACTCTGACGAACAATAACCGTCTTTACAGAATTGATCTTGACTCTGGATTGAATTATGGGGATTATCTCCTCATCCTCTGCACCATCTGTTACAAGAACTACCGAATCCGGTTTAAATTTCTCTATTAATTCATCCAACTGTTTAGCTATCTTCCCATCGGAAACTATGCCAACATTTCTATCTCCAGTCAAGGTGGCGATCTCTGTCTTTAGTTCTCTTGCAGTCTTTATTGCCTCGAAGATGGCGTTAACATCCGTATCCTCGGGATCTGCCAAAGCTAGATCTCTGGCTGTCTCGATGTTTTTTTCCTCACCAATTATTGGACCTTCTACCCCTATCTTTTCTCCAATATCATTATCCCTATCAATACATAATATGAGAGTTTTCACAATAATTTATATCGATTTAAAGAAAATATGTGATGAATTCAGATGAATTCAAATCGGTGTCACTAACAAAGTGATATACTGAGGCGTCATTAGTGGTCATAGGGAACACATACAATTAGGTTAATGCTAACATCGAGGTGTCATTGTCTTATCACATTGCTTTTTAAAGGCTATTTTCTAATAAAATATAAATTAATTTAATAACAAACATAAGAGGTTTTTAAAATGGCAAAGAGAAGAAAAAAGAAGGGTGTGAAATATTATGAGTTGAGAGAAGGAGGAAAAAAACATGTCTTTACCGGAAGGACTCCCAGACAGGCTGCATTAAAAGCGGCAACAAGAGGCTTTACTAATATAAGGCTGAGAGAGAGGGGAAGAAGAAACAAGGATAAGACCTATAGCATACACGTTTTCAGAGGCTCTACAAAGATGGTGAATGCACCAGAAGACAGACCAAGTTGGTTGCCTGCAAGAGTAAAGAAACCCAAGGTTAGAAAAATTAGAGTAGAAAGAGTCAAAAAGATTTAATTTCTTTTTCGTTACTCTTTTCTTTTCTTCTTTCTTTTCTTCTTTCTTTTCTTCTTTCTTTTCTTCTTTCTTTTCTTCTTTATTTATATATATTAATATGATCATTTTTTCTGGATGCTCTTCAATCAGTTTGGGAAAGAAAGTTGCACATAGGACCAATGCAGAGATTGGAAAGATAGAAACAAAAAAATTTCCTGATGGAGAGATCTATATTAGGATTCTTTCCGACATTAAAGGAAAAGAATGTGCAGTAATCCAATCAACCAAAAGTAATGATGACCTCGTGAAGTTAATTCTTCTTTTGGATTTACTGAGAGATCTAAAAGCATCTAAAGTATATACTGTGGTTCCTTATCTTGGGTATGCCAGACAAGACAAGCGCTTTGAAGAAGGAGAAGCACTAAGTGCCAAAACGATAGTAAAAATTTTAGATGAATTCTCAGATTCTCTAATAACGGTAAATTGTCATTTTCTGAAAAGAGGAGGGGAGTGTGAGTTCCATGGTATAAAGATGGGGAATTTAGATGCCTTTCCCCTACTTGCTGGATATTTTAGAGATAAACTCGAAGAACCGATGGTGATAGCACCCGATAAAGGTTCTTTAGAATATGCTCAGAATGCCGCAGAGATTATTGGATGTGATTTTGATTTTTTAGAAAAGGAAAGGATATCTGGTGAAGAGGTTCGAATAGAAGAGAAGGATCTGCATATAAAAGACAAGGATATCCTTATCCTGGATGACATGATCTCTACTGGAGCTACGATAATTGAAGCGGCAAAATTTCTTTATACTCGAGGTGTCAAAAGCGTCAATGTGGGATGTGTGCATGGTGTCTTTTCCAAAGGGATAGAAAAGGTCAGATCTTCTGTAGATAACTTAATTTGTACCGATACTATCGAGAGAGGGATTAGCAAGGTAACTGTTTCTGGACTGATTGCAGATAAATTAATGTCGATGATATGATATTACTCTATCGGCTTCCAGTCTCAGAATGAAATAAAAT
>QMZG01000140.1 GCA_003663045.1 Candidatus Altarchaeales archaeon | reverse complement strand
TCTTCTAATTCTGGCCATTCTGCAACAGTTACATAGCCATCTCTAAAAATATTTTCCCAGATCTCATCACAGATATGTGGGGTGAATGGTGAAAGAAGTTTCAATATCGTTTCCAATACCTTCTTCATCGTATACTGAGCGGATCTTTTTGAATCATCACCATAAATCCCTGGTTTATAAAGCCGATGCTTCACCATCTCCAGGTAGTTGTCTGCGAGATCGTGCCATACAAATGTTCTTATATCCTCAAGAGGGATGTTAAATATATATCTGTCTAAATTTTCTGTGCATTTCTTTATCAGATTTTGAAGCTTGGAAAGGATCCATCTGTCCAGCTCATTCAACTTCTCGGGCCCTTTCCCATCAAAATCCGTCAGGTGCATCTCTATAAACCTGGAGATATTCCAGAATTTTGTCAGGAATTTTTGGGAGTGCTCACACTCCTCCCAGCTGAATGGGTAGTCATCTCCCAGGGTTCCAGATGCCGCCCACTGCCTGATGGTGTCTGCAGAGTATTTTTTCAGTGGCTCCTCTGGTTCTATAATGTTTCCAAGGGATTTACTCATTTTTCTTCTGTCTGGACCAGAGACCATCCCGTTAATCACCAGATCCTTGAAGCATGGCCTTCCGGTCAGAATCAGATTTCTGTAAATGGTATAGAATGCCCACGTCCGTATGATCTCGTAGCCCTGTGGTCTTAAGGATGAGGGATACGTTCTATTGAAAAACCCCGGATCCGAGTCCCATCTGGATATTATTAAAGGGGTTACTGAAGAATCAACCCAGCAATCGCAAACATCCTTTTCTCCAGTAGCCTGTTTACCGCACCTGGGACATTTTTTCCTTGTTCCCCTGGGATCAACAGGGAGCTCACTTTCATCGGCCGGGATTATCTCCCCACAGCTACAGATCCAGAAGGGGATCGGCGTTCCAAAAACCCGCTGCCTGGAAATGATCCAGTCCCAGTCCATTGCTTCTGACCAGTCAATCAACCTTTGAAGCATATACTCTGGATACCAGTTCATTTCCTTCGCAGCTTCTATAATGTCTGATATGGATTCTCTGACCCTGATAAACCACTGCTCCATTGGAAGCAACTCTATGGGGGTTTTACAGGAACCCCTTTCCGTGTGTGAAAGAACATTATGCCTGAATTTTTCTATTTTCCTGATATAACCACCCTCTATAAGGTCTTCAGATATTTTTTTCCTCGCTTCTTCAATACTCAAGCCAGCATATCTCCCCGCTGCCTTGGTCATATTCCCTTTCTCGTCTATGGATTCTATCACCGGAAGATCGTATTTTTTCTGCCATGCTATGTCCTGTTCATCACCGAAGGTACATAAATAAACAACACCGGTTCCAAATTCTCTATCCACCGCATCATCTGCCATTATCGGAACCTCTCGATCGAAGATTGGCAGCTTTGCTTTTTTACCTACAAATTTTTCATACCTTTCATCTTTTGGATGCACAAAGACCGCCACACAGGAAGGCATCATCTCCGGTCTTGTTGTTGCGATAGTTAATTTATGACCATCCACATCCAGGTCGATATAATAGAGTTTACCCTCCTTTTCTATGTAACCTACCTCAGCCTTAGCCAGTGCCGTCTCACATTTGGGACACCAGATTACGGGATGCTTCTCCCTGTACAGGAGATTTTTTTTATAGAATATAAGCAATGTTTTTTGAACTAAAGCCTTGTATGAATCATCCATCGTTCTATAGCTGTAATTCCAATCTGCGGAATACCCTATTGCACGGAATTGATCTATCATTCTTTTTATGGCGGTATCTGTCCATTCCTTACATTTCTCTAAGAATTCATCTCTGTTCTCTCTCCTAACGCCCAGCTCTTTTTCCACCCTCAGCTCGGTTGGAAGACCATGACAGTCAAAGCCCTGAGGGAGATATACATTATAGCCCCTCATCCTCTTGTAACGGGCGATAATATCGATCCAGACATGATTGTAGATATGACCCATGTGCAGTGTCCCAGAAGTGAACGGCGGCGGCGTATCAATAGAATAAACCTTTTTATCGGAATCTGGACTAAAGTTATAAATTCCGGCTTTATCCCATTTTTTATGCCACTTTTTCTCTATCCTCTCCGCTTCATATTTCTTATCCAGAATTTAGACCACCATAATCCCTTTAAATTCATTGATACCTTTAATTATTGTTAAGGAAAAATAAATAACAACCAAACCTCTGCCAATATGAGGATGAAAAACTATAAATCCAGGATTCTTCTTGCTATCCTCTCGGCCGAATTTTTCTCTACATATTTTTTAGCTGCCCTCAAAACTTCATCCCCATTTTCAAGCACATCTATTACACCTCTTACGATTTCCTCCACATTTTTATACTTGATAACCTCGTTGGTGAATGTGCAGAAAAATTCATTATCCGGGCAGATTATGGGTCTATAAAATCCAAGACATATATGGGCAGAGCTTGAAACTGGATTGTGGGATGCGGATTTTCTATAGAAGATGATGGCATCAGATGAAAAGATGAAATTATGAAACTCATCTGAGAATATTGGATACCTGCACAATCTAATATCGAGAAATGGAAATTTGGTAGATAATCCCGCAAGTTCTTTATACTTTTCTATGCTCCTAACCATGCATAAATACCTTATCCCATAATCTCTTCTAGCAATTTCAGATAAAACATCTGGTAATAGGTAAAATCTACCATAAGTGAAAATTATATTCTCCTCCTCATAGAGATCAAGGGCCTTTCTCGCCCTTTTCTTACTTATCTGTTTTGGAATATAGCAGGGAAAGGACACTATGTGGATTTTTTCCGATGGGAAGATACCGGAGAATAATTCTTTATATCTTTGGTCAAACACAATGATGGAATCCCACT
>QMZG01000139.1 GCA_003663045.1 Candidatus Altarchaeales archaeon | reverse complement strand
GTAAAAATCAAAGGACAGTCATCATTGGAATTCTTGATGACCTATGGTTGGGCAATCGTTATTATTATAGTGGTATTATTGGTTGCGTGGCAGATGGGGGTCTTTAACCCAGCTGGGACTCTTAGACCAACCTTCTTGGGATTCTGGGGGGTTAAACCATTTGATTGTAGTTACATGAGTAACGGGAATTTAACGCTTTCATTACAAAATAATGTTGGTGGTGATGTTAATGTTACTGAGATTAATGTTAGTGTGGGTGGTAAGAGTTATTCTACAAGTACATTGGCGCTACCGATATCCATGGGGAATATAACCAAGTGGGGAGTATCTCAGACTACATCGGGACTTCCTAAGTATAGCGCAGGTTCAAGCTACAACATCTTCGTCTCAATTGATTATATAGATAGTAGATTGGGATCTGGAACTACTTTTAGAAGTTCTGGGAATATTCGAGGGACTGTTGAATCTTCATGATCTACCTCAATGTATCCAGTATCACACCCCCTACTCTGATGGGCTGTAATTTATTAGCCAACCTTATAGCCTCTTCTAATTTTCTATTGTTTCTGGAATACAATGTAAAGAGTGAATCTCCTGGGTTTATAAAATCACCTACGTTTACGTGCAAATAGACACCGGATGTTTTGTCCTTTGGGGCTCCAGCAGCCCTTGCTATATATGATATCTTTTTATTATCTATATGCCTAATTCTACCCTTGCAATCTGCCTCGACAGTATGTTCCTTCTTACCTAGTTTTATATCTTCTGGCTTTATCTCCGGATTTCCGCCCTGTGCCTCAATGATCTCCATCATCTTTTCTCTGGCCCTTCCAGAAACTAGAATTTTTTCTGCTACCTTTCTACCCTTATCTTTTTGAACATTACCAGATAATTCTAATAGAGCCCCTGCCAAATCTAGGGATTTATTCATGAGATCTGTAGGTCCTTTATTTTCTAAGGCTAATAAGCAATCTCTGGCTTCAAGGGCGGGGCCTATTCCAGATCCAATAGGGGAGGTTCCATCTGTTATAAGACATTCAACCTCTATGTCCAGTCTCTTTCCCAATTCAATGAATTTTTTAGCCAGGTTATTCGCTGCTTCATTATCAACCATCTTAGTTCCCTTCCCCACTGGTATATCGATAATTACATAGTCAGACCCAACGGATTTTTTCTTAGCCATCACACTTGCTAGAACCTGACCCTGTGGATCAATAGCTAAAGGATATTCTACTTGAATGATCTTATCATCAGCCGGAGCAAGATTTACTGCGCCTCCCCATATGATACATGCATTAACCCTGTTTACAATGTCTTTGAGATCATCGATCCCGAATTCTACATTAGCTAGAACCTCCATGGTATCGGCAGTTCCAGATGGTGATGTAATTGCCCTAGAACTGGTTTTTGGGATAGTGAGTCCAGCAGCTGCAATAATTGGGACTATAAGTAGAGTAGTTCTATTACCCGCTACCCCTCCAATACAGTGTTTGTCCACAGTATCATCGCCAAAATCTATCTGTTGTCCCGTTTCTACCAAAGAATTTGTCAGTGCCACGATTTCATCCATGGTATATCCATTTATGTAGCCGGCAGTTACAAATGCACTTAATTCCATATCACTTAGATTGTTATCTACGATATCCTGAATTATTGCCCTTATTTCATGTCCATGGAGAATTCCCCCCTTAATCTTCTTTCTTATGAAATCCACAGATTCTGGTCTTTTGGTTGCTTTTACTTCTACCTCATCCCCCTCCCTCACATCTAATAAATCCTTAACCTCCTGGAATATCCCCACCTTGCCCTCATCTACAAAGGATGTGGTTATGTCAATTAAAGCAACAATATTATGACCATCAAAGGAAATCTCAACCCGATCGGAAACATAAACCCCAAGATCCTTTGCATCTTCTTCATTCAGTACAACAATGGGTCTTCCCGCCTCAATAGCATAGGTTTTTACCCGAAATTTCATCTTATGAGATTTATATATGTTTATCTAATGATTATCTAATGGATTATTGAATTATTATTATGAGTATTATAATTTAAATTCAATAGAAATTCATTGGTGATTTGAATGGCTGCCAAAAAGTCCAAGCAAAGACAAAGAAGAAGTAAAAAAATAGCAAAGAAAGAGAAATCAGAGACGAAAATTTCTGATAAAGATCTAAGGAAATTGCAAAGAGAATTAAGGAAAAGCATGGGAAAATCCATATTGATCGAAAAGGATATTAATAAGTTAAAGAGGAAGTTAAGACTAAAAGAGCCCGTTAAGATAGAATCTAAAAAGAAGCCATCTACCTTTTATAGAAAATTCGTATTCAAGTGTGGTAAATGTATTAGTGAATTCGAACATACCGCAAGGATCCCTATGATAGAACATAAGGTGGTTTGTCCCAAATGCAAGGAGGAATATACACTCAAGATAAAGCCATTATCTGGAGAGTATGAAGTGAAAGTTCCAAGGGGTGTAAAGTTGGTTAAGTAATGGGGAAACGATAGCCCCCGGAGGGATTTGAACCCTCGACATGCAGATTACAAGTCTGCCGCTCTACCAGGCTGAGCCACGGAGGCTTATTAATTATTCTGATTTTAACTCCAAATTTGGATATGGGCCAGCTTTCTTTTGGGACCGCCGAGATTTGAACTCGGGTCACCAGCTTTTCGTATCACCGTTTTGAGTCTATTAAAGGCTACTCAACCTCAACGAAACCCCGAGCTGGGAGGATAAACCAAGCTACCCTACGGTCCCTCAAACTATCCCAACCATTAAGATTATTTATGGATTAGTTATTTGAATTTAATCTAAAAATTTAGATGTTCTGCTAAGTGTTCTATCCACCCACATGCCTAACACCTTTAAATTGGTACAATAGTAATGTGTTTCAGGTGGATAGAATGAGCAACCTATCGATTAAAGAACGTAGGCGG
>QMZG01000138.1 GCA_003663045.1 Candidatus Altarchaeales archaeon | reverse complement strand
GTTGTGTCGGATCCAAATCCGTTCTTTTTTAGATCATTGGCAACTACCAGATTAAGGTGTTCCTCCCTTAGTTTTGATCGTGCCCTTTCGATTAATTCCTTTTCTGTGAGATCATACTCCGCTTTGAATGCCACAATGAATAAGTATGGAAAATTTTTCCTAACCTCTTTGGTGAGCTTTTTTGTGGGGACTAATTCTATCCCCAGAATTTCTTTTCCAGATTTTATTTTCTTGTCTTTAATTTTTACGGGAGTGTAATCTGCAATCGCCGCAGTGGAGATAAGAAGATCATAGTTATTTTGCAATTCATTTAATGTAGTGGATATCATATCCTTTGCTGTTCTTACCCTAAAAATTTTGGAATTTTTTGGTAATTTGATATTAACCGGTCCAGAGATTAGGGTAACCTCATACCCTCTTCTTATTGCTTCTTCAGCTAAGGCTACACCCATCTTTCCAGAACTGGCATTTGTTATATACCTCACGGAATCAATTGGTTCTTGGGTTGGACCCAGAGTGATGAGAACCTTCATCTTTTGTGGAGGGAATTTTATTTTGTCTTTTCTGCAACTGAAGATCCTATTTTAAATTTATATAAAGCACTATTCAATCACCCCAGTAATCTTCGCCAGTTCGATGGCTTTTTCCCGACTCAGACCATCCCTTAGAATAGTATACCTGTCTCTAATTTTATGAGCCTTGGTCAGTGCTTCTACGATATAGTTATCCTCAATCCCCAGTTCTTTAGCATTAATCGGAGCTTTAACTTTCTTCAATGAATCCCTGACCCTTTCCCATTCTGCTTCATGGAGATATGCCATCATTATAGAGCCAACACCACATTGCTCTCCATGTAGAGCAGGATTGGGACATATCCTATCAAGAACGTGGCTAAAGTTATGCTCCGCTCCAGAACAGGGTCTACTTGAGCCGGCGATACCAATGGCTACACCGCTACTTATCAGGGCCTCTACAAGAATGCTTATATCATCCATAATCTTTTCCGCATTATGCATTACTATCTGAGCACTCATCATGGCTAAAGTAGCGGCATAATCACCATAGTATTCCCCCCTTTCTTTATTTGCCAGTTTCCAGTCCAAAACTGCGGTATAATTGGAAATAACATCCGCACAACCTGCAGCTAGAAGCCTTTCTGGGGCCTTTCTTATGATGGCAGTATCTGCAATCACTCCAATAGGACAATGAGCCTTAATGGAGATGGGGGTGCTTCTTTTTATAGACACCTGTGGTGATGTAATCCCATCATGAGAAGCGGCGGTTGGTACACTCAGAAATGGAATCCCAGCTTTAAATGCCGCCAATTTAGTTATATCTATTATCCTGCCCCCCCCAACACCAATAAGATACCGAATTTCATCTCTCTTAATCTCTAAAAGAATCCTTTCCACCTCAGAATCTGGAGTTCCTCGGGTGGTGTATATCGATGCATCTATCTCTCTTCTTACATTATCGCCCGCAATTTCCTTTGTAGTGGGGTCCGAAATTACTAGAGAATTCCCTTTCAGTCCAAGCTCCTCTATCACGTCTCTAAGCCTGTGAATGGCACCGTCACCTACAATTACCCTCCTGGGAAGTTCTATGTATTTCATCTACTTTCATCACTTCTCTATAGTTCTCTATAGAATATTAGTATAGTAGCAATTAAGTTAAAAAAGAGTTAAAAAGTAGATTTAGGACATACAACGATCTGGGCATGCTTTATACCAGCAATTTCTAGGACATTCTCTTCATTAATAAAACCCCGATCTATTGCAAAATTTACCACATTATTCCCGGTGAGATTGGCAATAGTGGCATCATTCAGGGCATTAGAAAGTTCTGCGATATCCTTGAGTTCACCATGATAGAATCCTTTATTCACATTTAGTTGAAGTTCGCCCTGTGAAAATTCCTTTTCCAAGATTTCTTTGTCGCATGCCGCTACAATCACCTCATTCTCTATCTTATGAATCTTAAGATAGATCTCCATCCCGTTCACTTTATTTTTCTCAGTGGTCGCCATCCACCACATGCAGTGCATTTAATTATCCTCTGTCCCTCCAACTCAGTAAACTTCGTATCCGGTCTCTTACATTCATGGCAAAGGACGTACTCATTGACATAGTCTTCAATCTTCTTGTCTATGATATGCTTTCTAAGGACCCTCTGAATTACAACCCTGTTTCCATCAAATGTCCCCGGTGCTGCAAGCTCCTTTAGAAGAAAGGTTAGCAGATGCTTGGGATCCCTTCTCAAGGTATTTGCAATATCGTTAAAATTTTTGATGATGGTCTGATTGCCCTCCACAAATATCTTGGATTTCGGGATCTCAAACCTGGAATGACTCTTCAATTTCTCTGGAAGGTTTGCCCATGCCCTGTCCAACAATTTACTGTAGTTGTATTCCATCCCTGCTTGGTCTCAGATTTCTCCCTCTGTTTTAGATTCGGGTTTAGATTCAGGAAATGTGTATGTGATAAATTTCCTATTCACATCTCTTATCAATGAATCACAATCCTGCTTTATCTTTTCTAGTGTAGCTACAATTCTATGACGCTCCTGCTCTACATCCTCTATCATTTCATAGGGTTCAATAGCGGTTTTGAAATCATCTATCTCCACCATGGTGTATTCCGATTTATTCATCTGCTTTGTAACCCTTCTACAGATCTTCTCCAGCCATAGGTTCATCTCCTCCTTTACCCTGCTTCTGATCATCTTGTCCTTATCTAGTTCATCCTTCATAACCCTAATGATGGGTGCCATGGGAAAGGCGAACCTGCCCTCTTCCATCACCTCACTTTCAGATACCTCCTCTACCTCTTCAAAAGATTTCTCTTTTGATTCCTTTTCCATTTCCTTTTTTTCTTTAACCATTTTAATCATCACCAATATGTTGCAAATACTAAAGAGATAGATATATATTTGATTCCAAGTAAAAATATCCCCTTCACGAATTTAAACATAAAAACAAAAATAATATACACATAATTTATATCAAAGGTGCTGGGGT
>QMZG01000137.1 GCA_003663045.1 Candidatus Altarchaeales archaeon | reverse complement strand
CCCTGTGGTGCTCAGCTCGGTATAATGGAGGAAACTATTGCTGGGGAATACGGCAATTGGTTAATGTTTGCCATAATAGGTTATCTCCTCCTGGGTTATTTTGTAGTGGGTTGGATTCTAAATAAAATTCTCCCCGGAAGATCCCCTGAGATCTTAATAGATATCCCACCATATCAGAGGCCCATATGGAAGAATCTTATCATGAAGACGTGGATAAGGGTTAAATGCTTTTTAGTGCACGCAGTTCCCTTTGTAATCTTGGGCTCTCTACTGGTTAATATCCTTTATATTGTCAGTATAGAAAATGGAAACCTAACTTTAGTTTCATTTGAGGAAAGCGATAGCTCCATCATGGGCAGATTGTCTATAACCCTTGAGCCCGTCTTAGCGGGATGGTTTGGCGTTCCCAAGGAGACAATCTTACCCCTGGTTACTGCCTTTTTGAGAAAGGACCTGGCAGTTGCACAATTATCTGCAATTCCTATGTCGATGTATCAATTATTCACCTCGGTTGTATTAATCTCGATTTACTTTCCATGCATCGCCACATTTGCAATGTTGTGGAAAGAACTGGGTTTTAGGGGTCTTTTGAAATCAATAGTTATTCTAATAATCTCCACATTTACATTCGGTGGATTGTTGCATGGGTTATGGATGTTAATGGGGGTTGCTTAACAAAATGGACCCAAAGACAAAATACTCATTGGGGCAGTATTATTTTGGAATTTTATCCTTGTTCGTAATTGGATCTGGATTTCTTGAATTATTATTCCTCTTCACAGGTGGGGAGTTCAACTATGGAATACTTAATATACCCCCCGCAGTAATAAGGGGCACAGTAATTACTTCGATGGGTATCTTCATGATGGCCGGGGCATCGAAACTGAGATCCATCGATGGACTGGCTTTGGTAACCCTCGCCTGTATAATGCTCTGGATCTTTTCAGTTAATGATTTATTTGAAGTATTAACAACCTCGATCCTGCCGGCAGAGGAGGCGGAGGGATGGTTTAATTCGCTGGATGGTTTTCTAAGTGCCTATAACGGACCCTACCACCCCTGCGTTATCTTATTGCCATTTACCCTGCCGATTTTCCTGTATATCCGAGGTTATAAGGAGGATTTAAGGGTTTTTGAATAACTATGAAAATGAGTGATGAAAGATGCCAAGGCATAGTTCTTGGCTCGGATACTGGCCTGGCGAATAGCATATCATATAGGTGAATAATCCCCCCGAAATGCGTCTTAGATCCCTTTGGGAGCGGTACACAGCAGATCCATTTCTCCATATCTCTGAAAGAGGATTTTTATATTACAATGAGAATGTTTAATATATGCTGAAAAATCACGCATGCTAAATTGAATGATGGTGATAAGAATGAACGAGGTATACGTTACAGGGCACAAAAACCCTGATACAGACGCCATATGTTCTGCGATCGCTTATGCGGATTTCAAGAGGAGGATAGGAGAAGAGAATGTAGTTGCGGTAAGATGCGGGGATATAAATCCCGAGACCAGATACGTTCTGGACAAATTTTCTTTACCCGAGCCTGAATTCTTGTCGGATGCAACCGACAGGAGGTTGATTCTGGTGGATCATAATGAATTTGATCAGTCAGTAAAGAATATTGAAAAGGCGCAGATCTTGGAGATTCTGGATCACCATAAGATAAACTTTAGATATCCAGAACCGATATACTTTTTATCGAAACCATTGGGGTCAACGTCAACTATAATCGCGGAGAGATACTTTGAGAAGAAAATAGATTTAGAGAGAGATATCGCCGGGGCACTTCTCTCTGCGATTCTGTCAGATACCGTGGTATTTAGGTCTAAAACCACTACCGAGAGGGACAGGGAGGTTGCCGAAAAACTCGCGAGGATAGCCGACATAGGGAATATGGAGGAATTTGGTATAGAGCTAAAGAAGGCCAAATCGAGCCTGAAGGGATTAACGGCCTCTGAGATAATACTTTCTGACTTTAAGGATTTTAACTTCAATCGGAACAGGGTGGGAATTGGGCAGATAGAGATCGTTGATTCTGAAGAAATTGAAAGACGTCGGAGAGAGCTGATAAATGGGTTGGAAGAACTCAGGAGGGAAAAGGGGTATAAATTGGTTGTACTCATGGTAACGAATATCATGGAAAGAAGCTCAGAACTCTTAGCGGTGGGTGATATATCGAAGATTGAGAAAGCCTTTGGTAAATCTGTTAAGGAAAATTCTGTATACCTCAATGTTATGTCGAGGAAGAAGGAGGTAGTCCCGCCCCTTGAGAGGGTATTTTAGATTCGTTGTGTATCCCCGATATTTTAAATACCAAGAGATAATGACTTGATTGAGAGAAGAGTTGATTAGAGCCTTAGCAGAGAGGTGAAATAATGCAAGCCTGCAACGATCTACTTAGTTTTGCTCAATCTCCACGCCCTTCTATTTTAACTGACGCGCATTGAGTTCAAATATCCCTTACTTGTTAAGTCTTCTTTAGTCTTAAAAAGATAATGCACAGCTATTTTTATTTAAATAGAAGAGGATGCAATTAATTATGTGGCTTGAGTGGGGGATATGGATTCCAAGGCACGATCTGATTGGTTTTAGTTTCGAATCTACTTTGGCGGACCCGATGACATTGATCCTTTTGTGGATAATCACATAGGGAATGTATGTAAAATGACTTCAGAATCCAGTATTTTAAGGATAGTGGAGGAGGATATCCTGAGGATATTGGGTGAAGCCAACGGTAAACTTTCGGTAGACCTTATAAAATCGGGTATCAGGGTCTCTAATCAATTCATATCCCGGGCAGTTAAAGAACTTGAGAATGAGTCTCTTATCATGACCCGGAAAAATTTTATTTTATTAACAGAGAAGGGACGAGCTAAAGCGGGAGACATCGTCAAAAAACACCTCATCCTCGAGGACTATTTTAAAAAAACGAGAGGTGAGAGAGAGGCACATGAAATGGCCCATACACTTGAACACTACGTTTCCAAGGAGGTTATTGGTAATATAAAGAAATTATCT
>QMZG01000136.1 GCA_003663045.1 Candidatus Altarchaeales archaeon | reverse complement strand
GTCCATATATGATTGGATGTTCTCCTTCTTTGGCTCGGATCGTTCTGTTGGGAAAAGGCTCTAAATTAAGGTCTTCGGGATAAGTTTCGCTGTCCTGTATCTCAATAATATCTCCGGGCTCACTGAAGTAAAGGGCTAAATTTATCCTCTTAAAATCTCCTGTCCCGTCTTTCGCTACAGAGATTACACTTTTTACGGGAGGTATGAAAGTGAAACTGAAATTCTGATCTATATCCAGAGAAGACTCCTGAGAAATTCCATTTGTACAGTTTACATACCAGTAGTGATCTCCTTCGCTCCAGGACTGGTTAGAATAAACAGTCCAGCTTGTGTTTGCGGGAACATCTGTTGAGTAATTTACTGGATTTCCATCTAAGTATAGAGTACAGTTTACAATCCCTGTTAATGTCCCGGTGTGGTTATAGACGAACTGCAATGAATTATTATTTAAGTTTGTAATGGTGTTATTTTCAGGTGATATGAGATTGACAGTATGACCACTCGCCATACTCTCTCCAGCAAATAACAGCATAAAACAGATAACTACTAAACTCACTCCAGAAAATAAGTGCCTCTGTCGGCTATGTTCTTTTTCTCTGTCTTTATTAATATTTTTCGTTTTCATGCTTTTATTGTTCATGGTTTTTGTTTTCATATTCTCACCCCCTATCCGTAATAGTGCAATTCTCATAGTAGGTTCCATCCAAACTTTAATAAAGTTTGACACAACCGAGCAAAAGCTCGGACGTGTGTCTGACTGAAAGTCAGCCACATCAAACGAGCCACATTCGCTACGCTCAGTGGCTCATGAATCCCATCCATATCAACTCCCGGCCCGTGCATTAATCAGGTTTACAACATCCTCTAAATCCGCTTCGCCCTGTGCCCAGAGGTTTATGAAATCAACAACTTCTTCTAAGGTTACCTCTCCACAAGTTGGATAATCCCCGGGGAGATCACACGGCCAGATAGTGGTAGTTGTCGTGGTTGTAGTTGTTGTAGTTGAACTGGCAGCAGTAATAGAAAGCCTTATTGGTATCTTAGCTAAATCTGAATTTTCTTTTATGAGAAGAAAGGGATTATAGGTTTTTCCCTCGGTTAGTGAACTGGTATTGATCGAAACCTGAACTGTTCTTCTTTCATTTGAAGAGAGATAGGATATATTACTTGGTACAACAACTGCCGAATCCCACGAGGACTCATCTGTAAAATTCAGTTTAAGATTGTAGCTCTGATAACCTCCTGGATTCTTTATTCCTATACCGATGTCAGAATATTTCTTTAGATAATATCTTATATCAATTCCATTCAGATCCTCCTCTCCAGTTCCAAGGAGATCATTTCTGTGCTCTGATCTAAATCTGGAGATATACCAAAAGTTTCCTTCTTTATAAACAAAATAGAGGTTGAGATCATTAGAGGGATTATCCCATCTCAATGAGGCATTCAGATATTTTGCATTTTCAAGATCAAGACCACTTGCACTTTTTTTCCAGACTACATCGTAAGGATCAGGATCGGTACGACCTATTGTTTTGGTGAGAGATATGCCTTCCCCATTTTTTAATAGTATTAAACTAAGATCAAGGTTCGAATCTGGTGTTTCATCATTTATCAAAGTAAAATTTATCAAACCTTGTTCTCCTTTATTTAAAGAACCATGCCATGAGGATGGCTCCACCCTCAAAGATGATAGATATGAAACAGTAAGATTGAAATGCAGTTTTGATGGGATAACATCATAGGCATATACCGCAACCCAGTATTCATGATATACCGGATTACTGAGCAGTATATGTTCACCAGTAGTATTTCCTTCTCCAGATACATCTACAAGGACACCATTGGGTGCGAAAAGATAAAGGTCTAGGTCGTTGCTACTATCGCTCCAGTTCAGGGTAATTTCAATGGATGTTCCATTATGATTTTTTATCTGATAGAATTTCCAATCTCCCCATCTATCCACACTGTCTGAAGGATCTGAACCACAGCTGTATGGCGAATCAATAGAACATTCATCATCTACTATCCCTTGAATGGTTCCGGTATCAAAAAGTGGGATAGTTATCGCTATTGGTATACGAATACCCTCTGAATTATTGGATTCGATTTTCAGGATAGAACCATAGGTTCCAGGATTAGCTTCTGGGTGTGCAGAAAATTTTATCTGTACCTCCTTTTCTTCACTTGGTTCAAGAACTATTGACTCTGGAAATTCAAACCATGTCTCTGGAATAGAGTAATCACCTTCAATGTCTGTAAGGGATGAAATTGAAATACTGAAATTCATAGAATATTCGTGATTATTTTTTATTTTCAAAACGGCTGTGGTATTCATCCCAGCAATTATTGACTCTTCCCAGCAGTCATCATTGTTTATTAGCGCCTCTGTCCCAGACTCAATTGCACGGGTTATATTTATCAATCCCGCCCCGGCTTCAAATGGATGGCCGGTTATCCCCCCCGCAGAATGAATCAGGAGAGATTTAATCATGATCGGTGTCAGATTTCTGTTGTATTCCAAGAGGAGTGCTGCAGCACCAGCCACATGAGGGGTTGCCATAGAGGTTCCAGTTGCAGGGTAATAACTCTCGTTCAACCATGTAGAATAAATATCAACACCCGGTGCAACCACATCGGGATCAAATCTTCCAAATGCCGATGGTCCCCTACAACTGAAATCCGCAACGATGTCATCGTCTGTGTTTACTGTACCTCTATCATCAGATGCTCCAACCGAAATAACCTTTTCGGCGGAAGCGGGATAGGCAATGGTTCCAGTCCCAGGACCTTCATTTCCTGCTGCTGCAACTACTACTATCCCTTTTTCTACTGCCGCATTAACGATCAGGTCTAATGGTTCCATACCATCATTGGGCTGTTCATTCCAACCCAATGATAGTGAAATTATATCAGCTCCATTAGCCACTGCCCAATCTATACCTGCCAATACATCCGAAATATTTCCTCTCCCTTCACTATCCATTACCTTTACAGCTAATAGATCGGCATCCGGTGCGATCCCCTTTATATTTCCATTCGCAGCTAC
>QMZG01000135.1 GCA_003663045.1 Candidatus Altarchaeales archaeon | reverse complement strand
CTCCCCAACCTCGTCTGAGAGAATTCAATATACTTTTCAGCATTGAAGTCCTTCAATTTATCCAGAAATTCTGGAGCGGTGTAGATGCAGAACATCAACTTTTCCCGCTCAGATTTTTCCAGAGCTTTAGCTAGACTGGAGACCTCATCTATCCTTTTTAATTCACCATTATCTTCCACGAGAATCTTGAACTCCGACATCTTTGTTTCTGGAATGTCAATCAAGAGAAAGCCTTTTTTAATACCAAAATCCTCGCATATATCCTCCTCTATCTCCTTCCTATTTTCCAGGATATCCCTTCTGAAATTTTCTTCAATCAGGATTAATCTCTCCTGGAAAAATGTCTTAAAAAGTCTTCTCTCATCGATCCTCTTCATTATTTCCCGAGGATAACCCTCAGAATTTCTCAATCTATGAACGAGATCGATATCATCCATCTCTATGAATTTCTCATATTTCAACTTCTTTTCTATTATGGAATCCATGGCATTTCTGAACATTGCCTCTACTATGCGTTTAGTATGATGTCTGTAAACCGTTTGATACATTAAATTCCTGCCAATCAGGAGGGATTCTACCGCCTCAAGGCTTCCTTTCTTAACCACAAGGTCTGAATTCATCAGTTTTATTCCATAGATAATTCTTTCCAGGTCTATCATACCATAGGCTACACCGGCATAGTACGAATCCCTAACTAGATAATCCATCTTGTCAATATCGATCTCGGAGGAAAGTATCTTGCTCAGATTTCCCTTTCCTTTTATAAGATCAGAAATCTCCTCCGGATTCAGATCGTATTTATTGAGAATCCCTGATATCTCCGTTTCCAGGATAATCCTGGAAGAATTTTCTTCATGAGAATATCCTCTCTTAGAGAGAATATCATCCGATGTATGAGAAAAAGCGCAGTGTCCTATATCATGTAATAGAGCAGCAACCCTCAGTTTCTTTCTATCATCTTCATCCAGCCCCAGATGATCTGCCATCAAACCAGCCAAATGCATTACACCAAGAGAATGCTCAAATCTAGTAGAATTCATCGCCGGATAGATGAGATAACAGAGACCATTCTGTTTTATATGGCGTAGTCTCTGCATATATGCCGTATCCAGAATCTCAAGTTCCAATTCGTTCAGGGATATTGTTCCATGAATTGGATCTCGAATGTTTTTTATGAATTTCATTTCCAGAGAATTTAGTCCATTCTCCTTAATCTCAATTGCCACACTAAAAGTCCAATTATCGTAACAACAAGAATCGTAGCAGTAGTGGTAGTAAAATTTATGGGTATAAAAAAATTCTTGTCATTGAAATATTGTATGAATGGTGTCGTCATACCGAGAAAGATACCTATTCCCACCCTCTCCACCAGATCGAGGTCTTCCCTTCTTGGGAATAATGCCAGGCTCAGAGAGATCCCTGGGATTAACATGTATAAGATTATCCCAACGGTTCCCATCACTATTGGTAGTAGCTCCATATATAGAAATTGGATTTAGTTTTTATATAAGCAGCCTTAATTGTGTATTCACTCGCAAAATCTACCTTAAACACATCAAAACATATCATAAATATAACCAGGCGTATGAAATAAAAATTTTGCCATAAATCTGGGATTTTTAACTAGAGCGAGGAATAATTTTGAGGCTATATCCATGTCGCCTTCCTTTTCGATTATCTCTTTATTTTCATTCAACAGGATGAAAAGCCCGTCCAAATTTTTATCTGAGAGTCTATTTAGAAATCTTCTTATAAGCAGATGGAGATAGAGTTCCCTTCCTATCTCGGATCTCCATTTCTTCTCATAATCTTCTTCACTGGCGAATTTTGCTGCGGTACATCCCATTACGATACCTCCACCAGTAGAAGCCTTGACCTGAGATGCTGCATCCCCCACCACCGCTATTTTCCCATACTGTGTCCTTATTTTTGGATCGTAAATGGGGATGATACCAAAATTTCTATTCAGGATTTTTTTATTTGAAATTCTTCCATCACCCTCTAATTTTTTGATAAAACTATTTAAATACCGAATGGGATTTTTTCTGGTGCAAAGACCGATCCTGGCATGGTCATCCACTGGAATTATCCATGAAAAGAATTCTGGGACATTGAAATAAAGCTCCACAAATTCTCTATCGCAGTTGATCTTCATCTCATACTGTGCCCCTATAAGGAATCTATTGGGTATTTTTAGGTTAAGGATTTTATGAAGCTCGTAGTTTGTTCCAGTTGCAATAATCAATTTTTCTGATTTTTTTATTATCTCATCTATATTTTTCCCGTTGACTCTTTCATTGATGAATTCCACACCAGAATCTATTGCCATATTCAGAAGGTAATTGTCAAATTCTTTTCTATCAATAACAAATGCCTTATTTTTCCCTCCATCGACCTCAAGCAGATTTCCAGACGGAGAGAATATCCTCGCACCTCTAACACCATTTTGTAAAAATGATTTTGAAGATGAAGAGGAAACCTTTATACCCATTTTTTCCAGACCAGATCTGCTAACCAGACCAGCACATTGGACCCTTCTCTCACTCACTACCTGAGATTCAAAAAGAACTACATCATATCTCTTCGAACAGTATTTCGCGGCAGTACTTCCCACGGGACCTGCTCCAATAACTGAGATCATTCTATTCCTCAACAACCTGCAGACAGGTTGATCACAGCCTTTAAGAAAGGCTGGCGAAAGTATGGGGTATTTTCAATACCCCTTATTGAATCCCATCCATATCAACTCCCGGCCCAGGCATTTATCAGGTTTACAACATCCTCTAAATCTGCCTGACCCAGAGACCAGAGGTTTATGAAGTCCACAACTTCCTCAAGAGTTATCTCTCCACATGGCGGATAATCTCCCGGAAGTTCACAGACTGGACCCTCTACCCAGGCATTTATCAGGTTTACAACATCCTCTAAATCCGCCTGACCCCCTGCCCAGAGGTTTATAAAGTCCACTACCTCTTCTAAGGTTACCTCTCCACATGGCGGATAATCTCCAGGGAGATCACACGGCCAGATTATCGTTGTGGTTGTGCTTATAGT
>QMZG01000134.1 GCA_003663045.1 Candidatus Altarchaeales archaeon | reverse complement strand
ATATTATTATATATTATATTTATATATTTATATATTAATTATTATTATAATTTATTATTATATCTCTTATTATATTCTATAATATATTCTATTATAATAGAATAAAATAAAAATTAAAAAAATAATTAAATTCTCTTCTTTATCATTTCTTTTGCTAATAATATAGTTCTTGCTTTTACACTTTCAAATGTTTTAGATTCTGGATGTAATTTATTCCAGTAATGTGCTGAGTCAAAGCCAAAGAACCAGACTTTTTCTGGGATTCTTTTATCTTTAAAATGATCCAGATTTCCTGAGTATGTTAATTCATCTGTCTCAATCCTATCTATAAAATCACTATAATGTTTTCCGTAATTTTTCTTTAATACCGAGACATATCCATTGTGATATTTCCCAACAGACGATATATCCATTTCTACGACTACACATATCCTTCTTCCAACTTTAAAAACTTCCTTAACTTTACAAGTATCTTCAATATACATTTTCTACCACCTCTCCATTAATTTATAAAATCCATAAGTGGTATTATGCAGTGTAATAGTAAAGTGTCTTTAGTGCGTCAACTGAACGGGGAAGCGATATATACTTCTCTAAGTAGAGTGTCATTGCGGTTGTTTGGGTCTCCATACTTTTTTCCTTTTATCTCCTAAATACAATTTGTTATTTATAATAGTTATTCTCTGATGTAGATTTAATTTATATAATAGTTGTTCAATTCTTGGTCTTCTTAATTGATAATACACATTAAAAAAATCTATTAACTCTTCTCTGCTTAATTCTCCTTCACAATCTTCTACAACCTGACATATCATCTCAGTCTCTAAATCTCTTTTCATAATCAATCTGTTCTTTAATTCGTTATTAAATAAATCTACTAAATCGTCAGTTAATTTAATTTCGTAATCTGGATTGCTCACTAAAGAATATCCGATAGCAATTCTCTTGTAAACTATTTCTTCGAAGTGAGGAATTAATCTGTTTCCATTTATCCACTCTTCTACCTCTTTTAAATCGAATTCGTCAATCTCCGGTATTACTTCTCTTATTTTGTTTACTTCTTTTATTATCTTGTCTCTCGTCTCTTCTCTAAACGGTTTCTTTCTTCTCTTGTCTCTCACTGCTTTTTTGTAATCGTTAATCATTCGTGGAGTTGGATAGTAAATGTGAAACATTAATCTTCTTAGGAATCCTGTCTCTGTAGATGCTTTCGGGTCTAATGTAGTTGGTCTTATACCGCTCCATATCGTAATCCCCACATTCTCTACTTCTATGTTTGCGTAGCACAAATCCTTAGTAACTCTATTATCATCTAATGCTTTTAGCAAATAGTTTACATCGTGTCTTCCCTCGCTCTTGTCTCCAGCCATTATGAATCTCAGATCCACGAAGTCGTCTATGCCGAGTATTCCTCTCCTGAACTTGTGTAGAACTCCTCTCACAATGTCTATTTCGTTTCCACTGCTTTTAGCGGTTCCCATCCAGGATTCTGGAGAAAATGTATCTCTCACATCAGTCATTATTCCCGTTCCTTTCAACAAGCCGTAATTCTTATCTAAAAAACTGTTGAATAAGATTGACTTTCCAAAACCAGACGGAGCAACGAATACTGGATGAGTTCTAAAGTTTTCTAATCTTCCCGCATCGTAAAACTTCTTTTCATCTAAATTGTAGAGATTTAATAAGTGATTTCCTATTGATAAAACGAGTCTCTCAACGAGAAAAGGAATGTTAATCATTCCCTTCTCTTCGAACTCTTCCTTGACTATTTTTAAGAGAGTCATTTTTGTATTTCATTTTGAGTATTGATAGGCTTCATTGCATATCTTTTCAATAATCGGATTGAACTGACTTTTAGTGTTAAGATTTCTTCTCGGATCGTGAGTGTTCAATTGAGTCAAAACATTAAATAAATCCCAGACAGTTTCTATTTTAGTGGTATAAACCTTAGATTTGTATTTTTCTGGTATTAATTTAATGGACTTAATTTCATTTAGACTACAGTTTAACGGAGTGTTCGCATATTCTTTATACAGATCTCCAAGAGATTTTAATCCCTTTGCCGTTTCCAGTATAATGTCGGTTAAATTGTCTAATACTTCGGTTGCTGAATCGTAATGCTTCTTCATCGTTCTGCTTATCAAGTCCTTGTGAGTCATTCCGTTCTTGCACACTAATCTAAGACTGAACGGCAAAACCGTTAAACTCTGAGAACTATCAACGGAATTAATCACCTGAATGCCAAAACTTACTGTATCCTTTGGCTTAATCTCTATCTGCATATTGTTCTTGAACATTAGAGTCGCATACATAACTGCCTTAGTATCTAGCGGATAGAAACTCTTGTATATAACAGATTCTTTAAAGAGTTTTGAAGAAATTTCTAATCTATCTAAAACTTCAGTGTGCTGAATCAATTTATACTTTTTACTCACTATGCTCACTAATTTATCGTTCTCAGTAACAATTGCTTTATACTGAGAAGTTCTCCTGAGTTCCAGTTCAGAACTCACATACGAAAAGTCTTCCAGACTGAAATATATGTCTCTCTCATAAAAGGTTGGTATATCCTCCATCCCAATCACCTCCTAACAGCAATGACACATAAATTAAACTGAATTAATTAACGCGGCTCCGCTCTGTTAACCCGCTAATGACGATTAACTTAACACTTAATAATTACGCAGTTGGAATTATATATATTCAAATTCCTTCATAATCAGAAATAACTGATCCGCACAATCTCCGCATATCCACTTATTATTGAACTTAAAACTACCGCTTAATTGTCTGCCTTTTGAATCCGTTATTATACAATCACAGAATACGCACTTCTCTTTCTCTGTATTCCTGATAAATTCCTCTATTGAAATTCCAAATATTTCTTTAAAATTAAAGTTTCCCATCTTCAACGGCAATGACACTATAATATTAATCTTATACTGAACTGCTCCGCTCCGTTGACACGCTAATGATACTTTACTTAACGCTTAAATTCACACTTCTGGATAATTTATTATTAAATAAAAAATTTTAGTTTTCTGATAGAAAATTCTATACTCTCAGATT
>QMZG01000133.1 GCA_003663045.1 Candidatus Altarchaeales archaeon | reverse complement strand
GGATGCCAGGTTACCCCACGACCCCGAATATATGTGTTGAATTTGCTTTGTAATCCCTTTTCTCTTTTCCGTCAACGCTTTTCTCTTTTCTAAAGAGAAAAGGGTTGAAGGGATGCCAGGTTACCCCACGACCCCGAATATATGTGTTGAATAATATTGAATTTATAGATATTATAAGATTCAATCAAGAATAATAATAGAATGCGATGTGAGATCTGTGATAGATATATTGAAAAGGGTAAAAAAGTAAAGGTGGAGGGTTCTATAATAATTACGTGTGATGAATGTTCCAGTTATGGGGAGGTAGTTGGTGAAGTAAAGACTGATAAAAAAAGGAAAAAAGTTAAGAGAGAAACTGAGCCTTTACAAGGAGGGATAGAATTTGAAATTGAAACTGAGGATCTGGTAGAGAATTTCCATAAAATAATTCGTGAAGCGAGAGAAAAGAAGGGAATGAAACAGAGGGATCTGGCAAGTTCTATAAATGAACCTGTCTCATTAATTCACAGAATAGAATCGGGCAGGTTAAAGCCAAATTCCGTAATAATAAGAAAAATCCAGAGTAAACTTGGGGTTAAATTACTTGAGAAATCTAAGGATCTTGAAACTCAAGAAATAAAAACGAGTTTACCCAAGGAATTAACTCTTGGTGACCTGGTGGTTGTGAGAAAGAAGGGGAAATAGGATGGATATTACATTATTATTCTTGACGGTGTTTATTGCGGGAACATTATTTTTAGTTGGGAGTAAAATAGAGAGGCACTTCATATTTTTTCTCATTCGTACAAAACATTTTATAAATCTTATCGATAAACTCGCAAGCATTTCGCCAATGCTATGGAAATTTCTTGCCGATTTTGCGATCGTTCTTTCATTCAGTGGTTTGGGAGCGGCATATCTTTCAAGATATAGGAAATTCGGCAGAAATCTGGATGCGATACTGTTGCTTATTGGTTTGGCGGCAATAATTCTGTGGTGGCAGGGTTTACCTTTTTTCTTATTCTCATTAGTGGTTTTAGCTATAGGAATAAAATCCCTCTCCAGCATAAAGAATCCCAATGCTGATTTTTTGGTAACAACAACATTAACTTCTGTAATCTGGTTGAGTATGACCCATTGGTTTGTGGCTGTTTTAGAGGGGATGTTTGGATTAATTGTAATAATTTTTGCCCCATTAATTGAGAATGCATTTGCCATTACTAGTGGAGAATCAACTATCCCTGGGGTTTCTCCAGTTATACTAATCCCATTTAAGATAGCTGGTGAATGGTGCTTTCCCATTCCTGGTATGGACATCTGTATCCCGGTATTTTACGGATTAATAGCACTTATCTTACTTTTAATAGTACATGAGTTTGCACATGGTATATTAGCTAGAGTCCATAAACTAAAGCTGAGATCTACTGGTTTACTAACCTTAGGAATAATTCCCATTGGTGCTTTTGTAGAACCAGACGAAGAGGAATTCCAGAGGAGTGAAAGTCTTATCAAGACTAGGGTTCTTTCCATGGGCTCCTTTGCTAATCTCGTTCTGGGGATAGTAACATTTTTCTTATTTTTATATATTGCTCTTCCATCAGCCATGATCGTTGCAGAATCTCATGTTCCATATATTGATGTTAACAGCAGGATAGAGACCATAGATAATGCACCTGCAGTTGTGGATGAGTTCAATACATATTTGTTTACCAATAAACTATGGACGATAGATAAGAAATCGATTGAGGGCAAAGATAATATAAATATAACCACAGATAGAGGCACATTTTTGTTAAGAGTAGAAGATGCTAAGAAGATAAAGATGCGTACACAACCACAATTCAGATATAATTATCAGATCTGTGGGATAAATATATTCCAAATATTAACGGGAATCCTTTTCTGGACATTCTTCTTCAACATTAATATCGCTCTAATAAATCTCTTACCCATACCACCCTTTGATGGTGGGAAGATGTTAATAGAATTGATATCTATATTCGATATTGGCAAGGCCACTGTTAGAAGGGTTATTTCCGTAGTGATCTTGCTCGGATTGCTAATATTACTTGTTAATGCCTTCCCTCTGATTAATATGCTGACCGAATACATAGGGGATCTAATTGGATGCTACTGTAGCTTCTTCCCCATATAAACCCCTTTCTTTTTGTATCCAAATTTCCTGTAGTATTCTCTTGCTCCTATTCCACTGGTGACTAAAATTTTATTCATATCAAATTCCTCCCTTGAAATTCTTTCCGCTTCTCTCAGCAGTTCTCGCCCATAACCACGATGCTGATATCTGTATTCTGGTTTCTCGCCAATCTCCACCATGGGACCATAGACATGTAATTCTCTAATCAGGGAAGTTCTTTCATCGATCTCTGGTCTGAATGGTTTATGGGGAATTCTAAGTCTCAAGAATCCGATCAGAATATCTTTCTTTATGTCCTCGAAGGACAGGAATATCTCCCTCCCGGAACTTGCACGATACTCTGTACGAGTAATTTTTATATCATCCATATTTGGTTTAATTCCTCTAGAAAGAAATCTCCCCACCTCCCTACAGCGAATGCATCTACACTTTATATTCTCACTTTCCATTTTTCTATAAACCAACTGTCCCAGATTTGAGGCCTTTACCCCAGCCTCTATCAGTTGTGAGGGAATATCCCTCTGAATCCTCATGGTTCTTATCCACTTTGGCATGATCCTCTTTACTTTTATTATTAAATCTATCGCCTCATCGGTTGTAATCGGCTCAAACTCCCCACTCTTCCACATTTCATAGTATTGAGTCCCTTTTAGAATAAGGCAGGGATAGATTTTCAGCATATCCGGTTTAAATCTATCGTCTTCAAAGATTTTTTTGAATCCATGCAAATCTAGATCTGGTATATTTCCAAGGATTCCCGGCATCATGTGATAACCCACCTTTAAACCAGAGTCCTTCATTTGTTGGGTTGCTTCCACGACATCCTCTACTCTATGACCCCTATTCACCCTTTTATAGACAAAATCAAAAGGGCATTGAACTCCAATTTCAACCCTTGTAACTCCAAAATTCAACATCCGGTCTATCTCTTCCCTCTTTGCCCAGTCTGGTCTCGGCTCAAAGGTCATCCCAACGCATCTAATGGAAGAGGATTCATTTTCTTCTTGAATTTCCTCCAGATAATGAAATT
>QMZG01000132.1 GCA_003663045.1 Candidatus Altarchaeales archaeon | reverse complement strand
TGTTACCCTGCCTGTGAGGGTGCCGGTGGTAACTCCTTCTATCCAGCACTCACCAGTATCAATATTGCAAACAACTGTCTTTGTTGGCGTATTTGGGTCTTCTCTATACCAAGTATCATCTATGTCTAAACCCGAAAGAGAAGCGGTTTTTCCATCTTTTTGGGCTGTAATGGCATAGGTGAAATTTATTGTCTTTACACTGCTGTCTTCTGTATCATTATTATCTCTAAGCCATATCTCAAAAACAGGCCCTTTATTATAGGAATCGGATTCCAACCCATCAAATTCCCACACAAAGGAGTTACTATTGGTTGATTGAGAGAGGTTATAATATTCATTTTCGTCTTCTATTTTAGCTATAAGTCCAGGGTCTGTGGAATAATCATTGTTTTCGATTAGTCCAATTCCGCTGACATTTACCCTCATATTATCTATATGCCACTCGCCAGTTTCAATCCATCCATGATTTCTAAAATTAATATATCCAGAACTATTCCAAGAAATATTATCATCTGAACTTCCCGTATGCCTTCCATTAAATTCTACCCGGCTTAGATTGAAATTTGTAAGTGAAGGCACAGATATTTGTCCCGTATCCCATATCACCTCAGAGGTATCTTTGTTAACAACCTGAAGCGAAAAGGTTTTATTTTCTTTATTATAAGTAACCTTAAAATGAATAGGGTGCCCTGCCAGTTTCGGAAAAGTCATATATCTGTGAAAGAGGTGACCATATAATCGGTCATAGGCATCAAACTTTAGCCCTCGAACGTAAGAGGCGGTATCCAGTCTAATTCTGACACCATCCGGTACATCTTCAACTTTTTTCTGGTAATCTGTAACTATCAATGTATGGTATTCATCTATTGGCAAAGGTGTATGACCGTCCGCTCCAGTTATTGTGGAGTTCAATGGTTGTCCTTCCAATATACGGCGATGATGGTAAAAACAAGTATACTCACCATCAGTCCAAGGTTTTGTGACCTCCATATTCTCGGCAGGATAACCTGGATGAACTTCGTTTGCCACTGTAACTGTTGCATTAGAAACCGGATTATTATCTTCGTCTACCACTTTTACATCTAAGTAATATTTTACCAACGCGCTTTTTTTAACAGGTCTGGAGTCTTTATCTTTCTTCAATATGGCAGGAATTAATATATCCTTGAATTTGCAGTTGACCAGACCTATCTCGCTTTCTATAAAGGTGGCATAGTGGTAATAGTTATCTTCATCATAAGGAGGTCCTTCACTGTCACAGGTATGTGATTGTCCCGAGCACTGAGACGGAGGATTTTTTACTACAATATTTTCATTTTCTGCATTTACGTCATATATATTAAGTCTATCACGATATGAGTTTGTCAGAAACGTAAGATTAATGGGGCTATCTTTACCACTGAAAGTAATGCCCCTGAGATTGAAATTATTGACATTCACCTCATCTGTATCCACCCAGAAAGACTTATCACCCTCAAGAGATTTTCTTTCGGGCTTGGCTCCGGTATAATTGCCAACATCTACTTCGTGCAGATTGGTAAACTTACTATTTATAATATTAAGCCCCATGGGGGAATCAAAAAATATATGAGCTGCATTGTTAATCGTTGAATTTTCCATTGTCAGGCGAATAAAACCCGCATTGCCAAGGGACATAGGTCGGGGCGGCATAACTCGAGACATAAGGTCAAAAACACCTTTTACGTTTCCGAAATGCGTTGTTGAGCCTCCGTTGTTCCATATAAAATAGTGTTCGCCGGATGTGGTTATGGTGCTATTTTTTAAACTAATATGAGAGCTATATTTAGGCACAAAGTGCCATTGACCGTCGGAACTACAATTGAATATCAAGGTTTCGTTATTCATAACTAGCTCTGCTCCCCAATCGAGCACTAAATCAGAGTTACATATTGCCGTCTTTGTAGTCGGGTCATAACTAAATTTTGACGGATCTCCAAGTTTATCCGCAATTTCAGACAGAGTTACGTTTCTACCTTCCACAACAATACCCTGTCTAGATGTTTCTGGATAATAGCCCTTGTTAAACACATAATAATAATTCCAGATATAGTTCCGATAACTTACATTCACCTGAGGAAAAAGATATTTGTTGTTATATACCTCCACATTATCAAGATGCATTTCGTGCCCTTTATATCTAGCCAATCTCATGTAAAAATCGTTTGCAGTAGTATCCAACATATCCTGAACATAGAACTCAAGAACACCGTCATAATACATATAGAGCCAGGTATCTGGCGTCCTAATCACGGTCACCTGATGCCATCCACCTTCCTCGCCCCAACCGCAACCATCGTATTCTATACTGAAAGAATGACCACTGGATCCAACCGGAACACAACAGTGGTGGTGACTATCAGCATCTTTATTATAACTCCAAATACCAGATACCCCTGCGCCGCCACCCCATGCTCCTGTATTGCCATCCGGATATCTATATCTGAATCGCCACGTTCCATAGGTTGTCGTAGAATTATGGTATATCCACCAGTTGTGCCCCTCTTCTGTGCTTCGCAAGAAACCACGGGAAGCATCTACTTCAGATTTAAATGTCCAACTTGATACTATTCTATTCCAGGGATCCTTCTCATTTCTATCGCCTGCGTATTTCTTATCAGCAAAGTAATCAAAGATATCTGGTGCTTCAGAATTGTTTAATGTGGAAATAACCCATTCGTGATGTGCTTCTCCATTTTCATTGTAGGCTTTGACATGCACTTCAAATATGCATTCTGAAGGGTCTTGAGAACAGTTGAGAGAAGGGACTGTAAAGGTAAAGGTGTTTGAGTTTACTCCTTGATCTACCTTATTGACAGACCAGTTATAACTGCAAGTTTCGTTTGCTGTAACAGAGAAAGTAATCTCATCTCCCGGCTGGACGAGATACATCAAATCTTGTGAATTATCTTTATTTGTTGGGCTTCCTCCAGAGGAAGACCAATCAGTAATTGATGGTGCGGCACTTGCCACACCACTCAATCCCATAATAAATATGGCAATTATAACCCATAAACCAAGACCTCGCATCCTCAACATACCTCCAGAATTCAGGGCTTTCACGGCATTAGATCTTATTATTTTCATTTTCCCATAATTATATTTTCCTTTCTATATAAAATTATTCTCAAATTCAGAATTAACATGAT
>QMZG01000131.1 GCA_003663045.1 Candidatus Altarchaeales archaeon | reverse complement strand
CTATACTACTTTTACAAAAAGGTGGTTCAAAAAAAGAAGAAGCATGCAATTAAATTCAGCAATATTGAATTTATCAAATCTGCTCTTGGCGATAAGAAAAAGTCAAGAAGAAATGATCTCTTGTTTTATCTTTCACTTCTCGTTCTGACTTTTATGATAATTGGTTTTGCAAACCCTCACATTCCACTAAAGCAGATAAAAGAGGGAGTAAATGTGGTTTTAGTGTTAGATGTCTCTGGTAGTATGCAGGCAGATGACTATAAACCAACGAGATTGGAGGCTGCGAAAAGATCGGCAGAAATTTTATTAAATTCGCTGAAGGAAAAAGATTGCGCAGGAATTGTAATATTCGAATCTGGGGCGACAACCGCGGCATACCTGAGCCCTTATAAAGACAGGGTAATTGAAAAACTAAGAAGCATTAAACCAAAACAGGGAAAAACGGCAATTGGCGATGGACTGGCCCTGGGAATTGACATGGCAACATCCATCCCGAACAAGAAGAGGGTTGTTATTCTCCTCTCCGATGGAGTCAATAACGCCGGGGTAATATCCCCTCAGGAGGCAATTGAATTTGCAAAAACTAACAAGATACAGGTTTATACCATTGGACTGGGTTCAGAGGAAAAGGTTGTCCTTGGTTATGACTGGTTTGGGAATCCCCAGTATGCAGAGCTCGATGAGGAAACACTAAAGGAAATAGCAAGAGAAACTGGAGGTAAATACTTCAGATCAGTCAATGAGAAAACCCTCGATGAAATCTATAGAAATATAAGCCAGGACATCAAAAGAGAGGAGGAAGAAACCAACATAAAAGACTGGTTCTTCCTTGCGGCCTTAATCACCTTTTTAATTTACCTGTATCTGAGATATGGTGGGAAGATGGTGATACAGTGAGTGACAAAGATTGCTTTTATAGAAGATAGCGGCCTGGGCGTATGCGAAGCCCGTAAGGGCAAATCTGGGCGAGTGGTAGCGAAGCCGTTTATCTGCTGCCTAAAATAATATTTGAAATGACTCAATAATATATCATAGGGAAAGAAATTTAGAAAAGGTATCTAACTTCTCTCAATTTAAGAGGGTTCTAAGGGATGTTAGGCGACGTTGCCAGCTTCATGATTACTCACTCAATATCTGCTTAATGTCATCTTCGGGGTTGCTTATGGGTCGCAAATCATAGTTTTCTCTCAATACCTTCAGAATGTCATCATCCACCCATGCTGGAAGTATGGGGCCTAGATATATGCCTTTTATTCCAAGTGCAAGAAGGCTCCAAAGGACAGCCACAGCTTTCTGCTCCATCCAACTCAAGACTATGGTCAGTGGGAGTTCATTGATTCCTACCCCAAAAACCTCTGCAAGAGCAATTGCTATATCAATGGCAACAATAGAGTCATTGCACTGTCCCAGGTCAAGAAGTCTTGGCATACCTTCAATGTTACCAAGATTTAGATCATTAAACCTGAACTTTCCACAGCCCAAAGTCAAGATAAGCGTATCTTGTGGTAGCCGTTGGACAAATTCACGATAATACTCCATCTTCTTGAGCGGTGAATCACAGCCCCCTACTAGAAAGAAGTGTCTGATTTTACCCTCATTTACCAGTTCCTTAATCTTGTCTTTCAATAATAGTACCGCAGATGTAGAAAATCCTGTGGTGAGTACAACATTCCCTGGCTTCTCCTCTAGTTCTGGTAGCGATTCTGCCTTTTTAATAACTGGAGCATAATCATATCTGGATATATGCTGAACTCCTGGCAGTCTTGCCGGCCCTGTTGTAAACATTCTCTCTCTGTAATCTTCCTTCGGTATTAGCACACAGTTTGATGTTCCAAGAATCGCTACAGGATACTCAGAAAATAATTTTTTCTGGTCCCTCCAGGATATTCCAAGGTTACCGACAAGATGCTTGTACTTTTTTAGACCCGGATACCCATGTGCAGGCAAAAGTTCTGAATGGGTATAAACATTTATCCCTGCCCCTTCTGTTTGCTTTAGCAACTCTTCGAGTGCCTTTAGACCGTGTCCAGTGGCAATGATTCCACGCCCCTTAACCGTTCCTGTGTGTACTTTAGTGGGCTCAGGCTCCCCATAGGTTTCAATATGAGCTTTTTTGAGAAGTTTCATCGTCCTTAGATTCATCTCACCGCACTCAACTGCAAGTCGGACAAAATCTTCTGCATCGAAATTGACGTTGGTAAATGTTGAGTAAAGTACACGCTCCAAAAATGCATCTATCTCGGAATCAGTATATCCAAGCTCCCTTGCGTGGTATAGATATGCGGCCATCCCTTTTGTTGCAATTAATAGATTGTCCTGTAATCGAGCTATCGTGGCTTCTTTTCCGCATACTCCTCTTACAGTGCAACCAGCCCCTCTTACAGTCTGGGAGCATTGGTAGCAAAACATATCCAATCTTTCTTTCTCAGTCATTTTCATACCTCCTTGTTATTATGATTTTTAGCACATGATATTTCTGACATATAAAAATTTTGGCAATGTCGCCTAACGGTTTGCGGATAAAAGAAGTTGCCGAAGGCAAATCTGGGCAAGTGGTAGCGAGCCATATATCCTTCTGTTAGCAGACCTGAGCGAAGCGAGGCAAGGTTGCGAAGCAACCGCAGAGTCGTGGACGAAGGGTGCTCTGAATTTATGATTTCCACAAACCATGGATATTACAGTATTCTCTTGCGGTAATATTTTCTGCTCTAATTTCAAATTCAGCAATTACCTCTATCCATTCTATGTAATGATTCTCTTCCATGGGATGTGGAATTGAACCAACTTTGACCCTTACGTCTGTTTCTATTTTTTCAATTACTGGAACATGCTTTTCCTTTCCAACATCTTCTATTCTGCAAACAATTCCATTGGCTGACCACAACAGACGAGCTGACCTGCACCAGCATGCAGAACCTCAATTATGTTTCCGCAGACGTTGCATCTGTAAATTTGTCTTTGTTCTGTCATATTATCACTTCCTTTATTTCAAAATTTTTCCTGTTTCAATATACCAGAGATATAAATCCAGTCTCGCAGGACTAATGTTTAGTTTTTCTGAAAGCCCCTTTAGTATCTTTTCAATTTCCAAATATTTTTTCTTTCCTAAGGTTTTTGGTTTTTTGATCAATCCAAACTTTGTTAACAGATCAATTATATGAAAATCTATT
>QMZG01000130.1 GCA_003663045.1 Candidatus Altarchaeales archaeon | reverse complement strand
GACAATCAGTCTGCTTTACTCAATAGATTTGATTGGATCGTGCCTAGGAGCTTATACGGGCAGTGTAATTCTGATCCCTTTACTGGGCGTGTGGGATAGTTGCATATTTCTCTTCTTTTTAAATATAATAATAACCTTTTATCTCTGGTTGAGAGGATGAAAGAAGAGAAAAGAGAGAAGAAGATTGCTTCCCCATTAAAATATAAACTCACCAGGAGAGACTTCTTAAAGAAGGGCATTGTGGGTTTAGCAGGTTTGAGCCTCGGTTATTACCTCTTAGAGGAATTCTTCCTGAAGAATTTACCAGAAAATAATCTGGTTTTCAGGAAGAGTGCCCCGGAAAAATTGTGGAAGTGGTCAAAGGAAGCCTACTTTTATGAAAGATTCCCGAGTTATGTTAAGTGTAGATTATGTCCGCATGGATGTATCTTAAATGAGGGTGACAGGGGGAGATGCAGAGATAGGGTTAACTTTAAGGGAAAACTCTATACCCTGACCTATGGCAACCCCTGTGCCGTCCATATCGATCCCATAGAAAAGAAGCCCTTGTTCCACTTCTTACCTGGAAGTTTTGCCTTCTCAATCGCTACAGCTGGATGTAATCTGAGATGTAAATACTGCCAGAACTGGGAGATCTCTCAATTTCCCCCAGAAGAAACAAAGAATTATGACCTGATGCCAGAGAATTTGGTTAGAGCAGTTACTCGGGAGAGAGAGAAAAACGAAAAGGTTAGGTCTATCGCCTATACCTATTCAGAACCTACAGTATTTTATGAATATATGTCAGATACGACAAGAATCTCAAAGAGGGAGGGGATAAGGAATGTTGTTATTACAGCGGGCTACATTAATGAGAAGCCTCTAAAGGAATTGGCAAAGAATGTAGATGCAATTAAAATTGACCTGAAGGGATTCAATGAGAGATTTTATAGAGAGGTTGTCGAGGGCGAGCTCGAAAGGGTTTTAAAATCGTGTAAGATCTCTTATAAAAAAGCGAAATGCTTTGAGATAGTAAACCTGGTTGTTCCAACCCTGAATGACTCCTTGGATGAGATAAGAGAGTTGAGCAGGTGGATTAAAGAAAATCTATCCAGAGATGTTCCCCTGCACTTCTCGAGATTCTATCCAAGGTATAAATTAAAAAATCTGCCCCCAACGCCCTTAGAGACCCTAAAAAAGGCAAGAGAAATTGCTCTGGAAGAGGGATTAAATTTTGTCTATATCGGGAATGTTCCCCATGGAGAGCACGAAAACACGTACTGCCCCAAATGCGGGAAGCTATTGATAGAGAGAATTGGCTATTTTGTAAAGGAGAACAACATAATTGAAGGAAGATGCAAATTCTGCGGAGAGAGGATTCCCGGGATCTGGGAATGAGCATTAAGGTTATACTGTGGATGGTGCGAGTCTCGGGAAAATATACAAGAACCGTCGGATAAACTTCCATTAAAGAATAGTGCCGGGGAAAGTAAGCTGTGACGGATGTCACTAAGATCAAGTCAAAGTATGTTTTTTAAAATTTATATGTACAGATGTCTAATCTAATAATTAGAAGATGAGCCCCAAGAAGGTCGTGAGGTATTCCTCGGACCCCCTGGATCTGGAATTTAGAAGGAATGTGATAAAATTCCTCAATTCGGCCAAAAAGGAAGTGATAATTATGACCGGGGAGGCTCAAGCATTTGGATACCAGGATGTCAGGTGGGCTGTCAAAAAAGCAAGGAAGAGAGGGGTTAAATTCAAGATCTATGCAACTTCCCCCTTATATGTAGATAAATGGTTGGCATATGGCTGTGATATCTATAAAGGAAAAGAGGATGTCGGGGATCACTACCTCCTTGTAGATGGTAAATCATTTATTCATTCCTATCCACATGCTCGCAGAAAAATCGGTGTCAGGGAGGGCGAGATTCATCTGGATGATCCTGAGGCTTCCAAGGAGATTCTAAAAAGGTTCGAAAAACTCGTATCCAAGGCCGAGAAAATTACAGAGGGTATAGATCCCTTTGAGAAGATCCTGAAGGAACCAAGCGATTATGGAATATTAACGGATTCTTCTAAAATAGATGAAGCGATTTATGGATAAAATGGCGGCTTTCATAGACACCGGTATCTTCGTGGCTATTCACAATTCCAGGGATCAGTGTCACGAGGAGGCGAAGAAACTTGGGGAGAAAGCCATTAATGGCGTTTTCGGGAAACTATACACCTCAGATTACATATTGGATGAGGTGGTGGCTTTTATCTACAAGAAGACAGATAAACCCGTTCTCGTTCTCGAGGCAATAGATTTTATCCAGAATTCCGGCAGGATAGATATCCTTCATGTAGACAGCTCCATATTTGCCTCTGCAAAGGTGTGCGCTGAGCAATATCCATCCCTAAAACTCTCCGTGACAGACTGGACATCCGTCAATCTTATGATAGAAAACAAAATAGTCAAGATACTGTCCTTTGACTCGGACTTCGATAAACTCAAAACCATAGATAAATTCTCCAGAATCTCCAGAATTCCGAAATGAAACCGCCATCTATCCATTTTTCCTGAAAACAAGATGCGAAGGATTCGAACGACAGCGATGGTGTTCTGGATTTGGGCGCTGTGGGAATATGGAAGACGGAGATATTCCAGAATCCAATTTTAAGCGGTGTCTTCCATTTAATAAGTAGTTTTATCGGTAGATTAAGGTTCGTATCTCCATTAGAATGACAGCCGAAGTTGTTCGGATGTGGGGGGTCAGGCGACATTGGGCCTCGGGGAGATGATAATGAAAATAACTTTTGATTCACTACAATAGCGCTTTTTCCCAACGCTGCGGTGCTTCGCACATTGCCACTATCTGGGTCACTTAATAGGCAGATATGTAGTCGCTCATGCTCGCAAAAATTTACACCCAAACTTGCATATAAACCTCACATATTCAGAACGATGGGAGAATGACAAAAATTGACCTCATTAAAGAATTAATGAATCCCTCGGTTTATGACGAAAAAGTCGATTATGTAAAACTTCTGCAGACCCACATCTCATGGGTCTTTCTCACTGGAAATTTCGCTTATAAAATTAAAAAACCCGTAGATTTTGAATTTCTGGATTTTACTACATTAGAAAAGAGGAAATTTTTCTGCGAGGAAGAAATCAGGGTAAATAGAAGACTCTGTCCAGGGCTATATCTGAAGGTGGTTCCAATAACGAGATCGGAAGAGGGGATAAGG
>QMZG01000129.1 GCA_003663045.1 Candidatus Altarchaeales archaeon | reverse complement strand
TCTGAAAATATTCTCTACCCCAATCTTATTCACAGAACTAACAACCTCCGGATTTGCAGCCCTGAAGAAATTAGCTGTCCACTCAACTCCTGCATTATTGATCATCTCTCTAATCATAACTCCATTATCCTCAAACCTTTGGATTGCAATTGCTGGAGTAGCTATCTTTATGAATTTTGCAGAATTCTTTGCACCCAGTTCAGTGATCATCTGACTAACTGTTTGTGAATTGCTTCCAAAGGCATTTGCTGCAATCTCGGGAGTTGCCAACTCTATAAACTCCCCAAGGCTCTCTGCCCTCACCCGCGTAATTGTCTGTTGAGTAATCTCCGGAGAGGTTAGTTTTATAAACGTAGCTATTGATTCTGCACCAGCAGATCTACTCAAACCAACCATATTATCCAGGCCAATGACATTCACAGAATTAGCAGCAAGCTCTGGCATAGTCCTGAAGAAATTAGCTGTCCACTTCGCACCAATCTCCGATACCATCTCATGAACAGTCAGATAAAGTGGGGTTTCCATAAACTTTGGAGAATTCATTGCCTCGGTAAATTTGGAATCAGTGAGTAAAGTGGATATAACCTCTGTTGATAACTCCCGAGATGCTCTTCTGAGATTAGAGTATAGATTGGTTTTGGTAGCATCTCCTGACGTCATAATCTGAGCCAGGTGCGGGTTCCGTCCCATTGCATTGATTATTGTAGTTACCGAAATCCCGAGCTCCGATGACATCGTCTGGATGCTCTGGATTGGGAAGTTTCCGTCGACTATGGCCTGCGTCATATACGAACTGCTCAATGCAGGTGCCATCTCTGTTGTGCTTATTCTGAGTCCTGCAGCGATCTTACCCATCTCCCGCTGTAGAGTCGAGAACTGCTCCGGAGTCATCTGAGCCAGGTGCGGGTTCCGGCTCATTGCCGTGATTACTATTGGTTTTTGGAGCCCCATCTTGGTAAGGGCCTGGATGTTCTGCATCTGGAGTTGCTTTGACACTATCATCCGGGTGAGTTGCTGATTTCCGATGATGTTGGTGAGTACTTCCCCGGTGATCTCATACTCCGTAGAGAGGATTTTGAGTCCGCTCTGCAGCTGATGAAGTTGTCCTGAGAGTGCAAGCTGGAGAATGTGAGGATTCGTACTCATTACCTGAGTTAAAGTCTGAGGAGTTAAACTGAATTCAGTGGAGAAGGAGATGATGTCGTTTATGAGAGACGATGTCTGGGTGTTGAAGTCTGGCACATTCACGCTATTCATCCACTGATTGAAGTCCTTGCTATCTACCGTTCCCTGAAATCTGTGGAAGTTGTTTAATGCAAAGAACTGGAATAATTTGTTAGAGTATGTATTAGATAGGCTCATTCCAGTGTATGTGCCCACACTCACGCCGATACTGTTCAACAAGGAATGTTCATTTGGAGTCCGTATGTTATATTCATTAGCTATGTGATTCACACCTATCTCCTTCGCGCACAAATATGTGATGTCTGGGAGTGAGAGTTCGAGTTCCGAGTTGATCACGATGGTATTTCCGATCAAAACAGAGCCGGTGTTGAAGTTATTCAGGAAACCATCAATGTTATCGTAGCCTTCCTCTATTAGGAAGTTGGTGAACTGATGCTCATTGAGGAATATTATGTTACAATTCACTCCCGATGTTCTGCCGAAGTAATTCAACTCTACAAAGTCCTGGAATGTAACGAAATTGCCATTATACCCCCAAACCTTCGCGTTCTGGAAGATAGCCTGATTGAAGCGTGAGTCAATGCGAAAAGTCTCACCTCCTATCTCCACATGCCCGATATTACCTATGTTCCTTATCCTACTCCTAAGGGCCTTCCAGTTTTTACCTATCACAGCCATCGAGCCAAGCTGATATCTTAGAGGTATATCTCTAATGGCATTTTTTATCTCATTATGGAAAGCGCCTTTACCGTGTATCTTATCATATTTTTCCTCCATCGAAGACAATGCTTCCTGGGTGTAGTAATGGGCAGAAGGGTGATGTCCCTCGCTCAGGATTTCCTGTGCAAATTCGCCGAAGAATGCCAAGCTACCTAATGCTGGAAATCTACTACTGAGAGATAGTTTATCACTAATTGCCATCATACCCCAGGCTATTGCTGCTTCTGCAACTGCTTCTTCAAAAACCATGGAGGTAAACATCTCAGCAGCTGAGCCAACAACGGGTACCTTCCCCATCTTCCAAGTAATATAATCAAAACCCCTCGTTGGATTGTACTTAGCAAACCATGGAAGGTATCTGTCTATTCCAACGAATAGGGGGTCCATCATAAGAGAGAATGTAAACAGCATCTCAAAGTTCTGCTCGTAGTAGCGGGTATATCTGTACCAAAAAGGAAGGTTCATGAAACCGCCTTCCTTCATCCAGACATCCCTTAAATAAGGATTAGAGGGCATAAGCCAGGACTCAAATGCAGCCCGCTGTGAATCGCTTATACCAAGAAGGTCGTATGTTAAACCCATTGCCCACTGCAAGGCAGTGGTCTCTTTATCGAAGAAATATTTAGCTGGAATCATTGTCCAGATATCTAGGAAAGTCAGCTGGTGCGCCCTCCATGCAGCTCTCCACAGGTAAGAGTTCTGTATTATAGTTTTAGTTAAAATGCCTTCGGCTCTGAACAAGGGAACCGCGAACATGACATCAAGATGGGCTCTCCATATAAATCCCTGAACTCTCTCATTCCACGTTAAACCAGGAGCAAGGAAAGGGTAGCAACCAAAGAAGGAATTCTTATTCTCAGCTATTCTGTCCACCCCAAGCTGCCAGTCCTTGATGTTCTCTCTCTTAATAATGTATGTATTGACTACTGATTGAATATGCAATAGTTTGGTGAGTCTTGGATGTCTCAGTAGGAACTCGATTATCTTGGATAATTTATTTGACCTCATGACGAATCTGGCTATATCATCATCGAATTTAGCCTGAACCGATAGTAATCGGGCAATCTTTGGAGATTTAGCAGCCAGTCTAACCAGTCTTGCACCTACCAAAGTACCTTTTCCAGCAGCTAATACCACTCTACCTAAACCAAGGGTTCCAACCCAGAGTGCAGCCTCTATGAGTATGTCTCTAAGTGTGAGCCTGCCATCCCAGTCGTTATCGAAGAAGTAGAGAATTCCGAGCAGGATCTTGTTATCCCCGCATCCCTCCTCGGTGAGGATTTCGACCTTGCCAGTGATGTGCCATACCCTTATAAGTTGGAATG
>QMZG01000128.1 GCA_003663045.1 Candidatus Altarchaeales archaeon | reverse complement strand
CAACTCATGAGGCATATATCCATCATTGGAACTATGAAAGACCACATCAAGGAATCGGTTATTTAATACCTTGCGAACTATATTTTAAGGAAAAAGTGTAAGGTATGTCACTGGATAGAACAATAATAAAAATGTTATGAGATCTGTTATGAAGATTTATAGAAATTCCAAAAGCCTAAGGAGGGCTAAGGAGGGGTCTGTTCTCTATTTCTCTTTCTTTCCCCTTGCTTCTTCTTTCACTTTCCCTTTTTCCTTCTTTTCCCAGATTTCTGAAAATGTAATTTTCTTTATATTCATAAACCTGAATGCCTCTGCAACAAAAGATGCCTTCCTCACCAATATGCTCCTGTCCCTGTATGAATTCTCTGGTATATTGATATGTAAATTCCCATCATTTATTTTCAATTCAAATCCATCACATGTGTTAAAACTCCTTTCAATAAGATATTTAATCCTATCCTCATCTGTTTTAGATTCTTCCTCTATCTTTACATTGTAGACCAGGGTCTTTCCAGCAAGCTCTGGATTAAAATCCACCCTAACCCTGCCCCCCGCTACCGTCTGAATCCTTGCTACCTTTCCATCTAATTCGATGGGCATTCCAGGAATGGGATTTATCCTATGCTGCTTGAAGACCCTCATTGGAACGAGACGAATAAGGTTTGGATTCCTTTTACCATAGGCTTTTTCCGGGGGGATCTCAATTTCCCTTTCTTCATCAACTTTCATATCCTTCAATGCCTCATCTAATCCCCGAATCACATGCCCCTCTCCAACTACAATAGGAACCGCGCCATAGACCCTTTTCTCATCAAATATGTTTTCTTTCTTCGCTACCTCCTCATCGGTAGTGTCAAAAATCTTGCCATCCTTTATCCTGGCTGTGTAGGATATCTTTACAAATCTTTTTTCCATTTTACCTTTCATTTACCAAAATCATTAAAATAACATAAAGATTTAAAATCCTAAGTTAATATTTAACCCATCCAATTAATATGGCAAATAAGAAAAAGAAGAGGGTGGAGAGAAAGAGTAAGGAGCAGAAGAGGAGGGAACGCTATCTCCTCTTTATGGTACTCTTGGTAGCATTCACCATGTTATTTTCGGGATTCTACTTCTTCAGTTCTCCAGGTGAAAGAGTTCCAACAAGGGAGGAGGAAGAGCCATACTTCCAGAGTTACGATATTAATCCAGTAGGGAGTAATATATCAATTTTAGTAACTGCCGATGAAATAAAACCAGAGTTGATAGCCATTGTTAGGTCCTCGTGTGTAAATTTTCAGAACATCGGTTGGGTTTATAATATCTCCATGCCGGGTCTAAAGGATGTAATATGCGAGGTAGCAGGTCCCATGAGGGGACGTTATCATGATCTCTGCGGGAGAAATTTGTTATTCTTTAAATTCACATTTGAAAACATAAATGAGAATGTTACAGAAAAACTTAGGAGTGAGTTGGATAATAGATTGGATGAATACTCCTTGAAGAGAGCGTATATCGGAATTCTCCCAGTAAATCTCTCGGGACCCGGAACAGACAGGGTTTATATCCCTGGACATCTGGATGTCAGGAAGGGGGATTATGCCAGAGTTCTCCTTTTCCAAAAATCAATTGATGGAAGCCTGTTTGGTCTGGAGAGAAAAAGGATCCCCATAGGTCCAGTAGTCTCAGCCGATGTTGTTAATCTCACAGACATCATGGTTCAGGGAACAATTGCCTCGGATTTCTATCCAAATACTATAGAGAGGGACATCAATGTAACAAGTATCCGGCTCCAGCCACCAAAAATCTTGATTAATGAGACAATTACTAATGAAACCATTGAAGAGATTTCTAAATTAAATGGTGTGGATACAGAAATTAAGGATAATAAAACCGAGATATCATTCAATAGTTCATTAAAAGATATCATGGAGATTCTTAACAGGGAAAAATTAGAATACTCGCTTGAGGAGGGAAGCGTCCTGCTTAGAATTCCATTAAACAGTAGTGTTGAACTTGTTACAGAGATTTTAAAAGAAAATGGGATTGGAGAACTTAAGTTTAAGAAAAGCGGCTCGGTCGAGATCCCAGATGAGGTTATGATAAATGGTAAACCGGTGATGATAAAAGACTATGACAGATTTGCCGCAATCCTGGATATGGAAACCAATGTTGGTGATAGGATCAACATCACTATTTCCACATTACAATTTGGTGATCAGATATTTGTGATTGGTGGGGCTCAGGAGGGTTAGACGATTTCATTTTCTACCAATAACCCATCTACAAAACTTCTCAAACGCCCTTCTTCTATGAGAAATCCCGTTCTTCATTTCGGGATCCTGTGCGAAGGTCTCACTCTGACCCTCTGGAATGAAGATGGGGTCATAGCCAAAGCCCGCACCTCCTTTAGCTTCTCTTGCTATGCTACCTTCAACCAAACCCTGAAAAATCCTCACCCCATCTGAATCGCAATATCCGACCGCCGAAATAAATCTTGCATTTCTATTTTCCTTTTCCTTTAATAGCTGTAATATCCCTTGATTTCCAATCTTTTTAAAAACAAATGCGGAATAAGAACCTGGAAATCCATTCAATGCTTCTATAAATAGACCAGTATCTTCCACAACAACAGGTTTTTGAATCTTTTCAAATACAAATTTAGCCCCCGCCTCAGCCACTCTTGAAACATCCTCATCCCTGATCTCGGGATATCTCTCCATAAGCTGAGAAAATTCCACACCAAAATTTTTCCCAACTTCATTGGCTTCCATAACCTTGTGATGGTTAGAGGTTGCGAAGAGAATTCTCATCTTACTGTATTATCTTTTATCAAGCTGTTGAATATACTTTTTTAATGTTCTATTACGCTCTTTTTCGAGCATAAATGTATATAGTGCAAACTCCTACTTATATTTATCTGTTTTTAGCCTCTCAAGACAAATGATTATGTGTAGATAAACATAAACACATACAAACATATTAAAAATGCGCCTAACCCTGGAATTCAATTCGGACAATGATATCTGCCTGCGTTGATGGGTATCTGTTCATGACTACCGGAATTCTTATTTCAGATATGAAAATTGCAAACATGCTTTCTGCAATGGTCATATCAATGCGATTCAAGATGCTTTTGATGGAGAACCTTTTATTCCATCAGTTACTTTATGTTTATCTACACATAATCATTTGTCTTGAGAGGCTAAAAACAGATAAATATAAGTAGGAGTTTGCACTATATACATTT
>QMZG01000127.1 GCA_003663045.1 Candidatus Altarchaeales archaeon | reverse complement strand
GTGTGGATCATGTCTACATAGACATCATAATACTGTGGCTCAATAAAATGAAAAACACTCATTTGATTCCAATGAGCCTCCCTATTTAATGGAGTTCCCTCCGTAGTAGAACTTGGACCTATTGTCCCTCCTCTATCCAGAGCGGTTGGGATATGGAAGCCATTGTCTGAGATTGCCTCTTTTGTACCGTTTTCATCATAGGTCCATGTAATCAAATTAGCTGTCCATCGACTATGCACACCATTTGAACAGATGGTATTATAAGCAGATATATCCTTTAACTTCATTATACAATCTGGACACAGTATGTAATATCCCCCATCGAAAGCATAATCCTCACTAAATTCTGTGTTATATGCAACGGCATTAGTTCGCATGGTCCAACCATGGACACACTGAACATTAGTAGAGCATTTTGCTATCACATCAAAGTTCTCTACAATTACCTTTTCATAGTTTCTACCCCATACAGTGTATTTAGCCTTCAACGTGTATGTTCCAACATCCAAATCAAGATTCTCTATCCCGCATGCACCATTCCAAAAAGGGTCTCCCATGGGGGTACAGTCGTCTCTAACCTTGATATCATCCATATAAAAATCTATCAGAGTAGTATCTGGTGCAAAAGGGTAGTTTTTGGTGACGGTTATAGGAAAGGATGCCCCTTTGCAGATCGTTGTTAAACTGGGTGTAAAGGAGTATGGCGCCGTTATCCATGAATTCTGGCACACACCATCCACACACGTATCAATGGTCCAGATCTTTCCATCGTCACAGTCATCTATCAATTTATCTGAAGATGTGAATGTACATGTAGCCCCCAAACATCCATAATCGTGATGTTCTATATACAACTGATCACCTATACAATATGGCGCCCCCACATCTTCATCAGTGTGTCTGTTTGAGTAATTATAAACACAAGAACCTGATGAACAGTAATAGTCTCTCTCTTCACATCCATCCAAATAAATAAAACATCCATCACCATTAACACCATCAGAGCAATCCGCACCCTCATTTGCAGCTTCACATGTCCATTCATCACCTACGCAGGTCTCCATAGAACATTCGGCATCTAAACTACAATCGTAGGTAGTATCGCACGTTTCATTACAACATTTCCCCCCCATGCAGTTTGAGAGGTCAGGCATACCCGAGCACTCACCTTGAGCACTAACCGAACTACTAAATGCCAAAATCGTAACTAAAAACAACATACAGATTACCCATTTTAGATTCCTTTTTTCCATTTTTTACCCTCTAGGTTTTAGGTTTTTGGCTTCTTTTTCTTTTTATAGAATAAAACGCCGCCAATATTATAAGAATCATAAGAATCAAGACGATAAAGGCTATTGGATACCACTTGGTCACAGATGGCTTAGGAATCTCTTTTACTCTGCAGACATTATCAACACATTCCTTCCCCTCAGGACAACCGCAGTCTATACAACAATTTTCAGAGTTTTCCCCTTCCTCACATCTATTGTTGCCGCAGACCGGTAATGAAATTTCTTTGGGCTCTATAATTATATTAAATCTGAATTGTTTATTCTGCTTCAAGTCATTTACAAGAAGGTTATATTCCCCCACATCTGCATTAAACGATGTCTTCTGACATGGATAAAGTTCGAGGTTTTCTCGGATTCCAATTATCTGCTTATTATCTGGGCTGGATAGAATTGCTGTAGCCTTGGTAGTTGTTGACCTCCCCGAAACATCTTCAACGCATAGATTTACATGTAGAAGATTCTTATGATAATCATAATCCCATTCGGCATTTATTATATTCTTAGTCAGCATAATCTTGGGGGGATTAATTGAATAGCAGTATTGATCATACAACTTTCCCGATTCTGATTCTATTTTTGAGCAGACCTCAAATTCACTTAATTCATGGGGAGCAATAAATTCAAATTTTTCTGATATAAAACCCTCATCTATTGAAAGCTCTGGGATAACAATAGATTTTGAGTATACCTCTTTGTCCCTTTCTTTAACAGAGACAGATAATTTTGCATTCCTTACTACAGGATATGTGTAGTGATCTGGAGAGGGGGCAATTAAAAGCCCGATCTCACCCATTTCATCTTTCTTAAAACACAACTTATTGATAGCCATCTTTCTGATCCTGCCCGTTTCCCCCTTTACAATGATCCTGCTTCTATATAAAGATATAATTCTCCCATTCTTATCATTCAATTCCAGTCTTATGGCGTAGGCTTCTGGATCATTTGGAGCATTGAATTCCACATCAATTTTCTCTATTCCATTGGGATCCAAGGAAGGAATCTCATATTCTTTACTCCAAAGATATTCTTCTTCAGTACAGGATGTATCGTCCCATTCACAAATAATTACCTTAAGAGAGAGATCATCCAGTCGCGAAGGAGATGCACTTTGTACATAGATCTCCCCATTGATATTAGAACCAGCATCAACCCCAACACCTATTGGTCCCACCTCATTGGCAAAAGTTGTCTTAGTCCTTACAATGCTGGCATAGGGAAAATTTCCCATCCCTTCTACTTTGAAGTTCTGATACTTTGGAGACATGAATATGTGAGGAATTCCCACAATGGGCGTTCTCTTAGTCCTGAAATAGACCTCTAATCTGTAATTCCCAGATTTCATATCGGTGGGAATCTTATATGAAAAAGGGATTTTCTTTTGAGATCTTGGAGCGAGATTTATGTTACCTATAATTTCTTCATAGAATACATTATCCTCATCCGAGAGCTGTGATGGATATACGTGCTCAGTTCCACCTTTGACCATCTCAACAACTAGATATGCATCAACTATTGGAAAATCCTCCATATTCGCAACAGTTATCTCTGTTTTTAACTCATCCCCCGCTTTATAGGTTTTTTTATCCAATTCAAAGGATATATCCCCTTTATAAAAAATATTGTTTGCAAAGTTATCTGTTCCAAGTGCATAAATGCCCTGCAAAAGACCCAAAATAAGAAGGGTTAGTAATATCTTTTTCATTTTGTAACCTCTTTCTATTAAATGTTAAATTATTATTAATTTCTTATATAAATAAGGCTCTTCTCCCAATTAGGGAGAAATTGTATTATTTATTAAGTGTCAAGCAAAAATACTACTTAACTAAGGGAAAAACAACAAAGGCGGTGGGGTTCCTGCTCTTCCTGCATTTCCTATCATTTTAATGTTATACTGACAGAGTGTAGGAGGCCTGCAGAACCTCATCGTTTTAACTTTAAAAAAGTGAGGTGTTTTTCATAGATGAAAAAAGGCTATGTCTTAACATTAGATGCGATACTGGCATTAATACTTGTTATGACAATCTTCCTGATAGTTCTCGGAAT
>QMZG01000126.1 GCA_003663045.1 Candidatus Altarchaeales archaeon | reverse complement strand
TTATTAGATTTAGATTATTAAATTATAATGATTTATCATTATAAATTTAACCTCGCTACATAATCCCAATGAGAGGGAATCTGAGATGTTCTCCATGGGATGTAAAAGAAGGAAAGAAATGCGCTCTTGAAGAAAAGAAAACCTCAAAGAATACCCCAAGAAAGGGTTCAGATTTGCCATTTTGAGCATTTTTGGCGATTTGTGTGGAAATATGGGGATTCTGGCAGTGAGAATAGGTCAAGTAGCGAAATCATGTTATCAAATTTGATAAACCTTATTTATACAGAATGTGGGGTCAGTCTAAGAGTCCTTTCTCCCTTAACTCCTGAGTTGCTTCTTCAGATTTATCCTCTGCCCTTACCCCTTCTGACCAATGCATCAATTCTTTCATGCCATCAATGAAAGAAATTTTCGGTTCAAAACCAAGTTTTTCCTTAATCTTGGAGATATCAGCAAAACAGTGCCGCACATCCCCTTTCCTGAATTTATTAATAACTTTTGGCTTGACATCAGAATTGTATAATTCTATCAATGTGTTGGCTATATCAAGTATTGTCATCTGTCTTCCTGCTCCTACGTTAAAAGATTTGTAATCTGCTGCACTTTTTTCCATTGCCAGGATATTAGCTTGAGTAATATCATGAACAGAGATGAAATCCCTACTCTGTTTTCCATCCTCAAAGATCAGGGGTGAGTGATTGTTCTTAATCCTTGACAGGAATATTGCAACAACTCCGGTATAGGGATTGCTTAAACTCTGTCTTGGACCAAAGACATTAAAGTAACGCAAAGCAACGGTGGGAATTCCATAGGTTTTTCCGATATTCAAACACATCTCTTCCTGGTCTTTCTTGGTTATAGCGTAAATAGAATTACTTTGCAGAGGTTTCTCCTCAGTAGTTGGAATTGGCTTCAAAATCCCCCCGCACTTGGGACAATAAAGCTCCCAATCCCCATTTTTCATCTGTTCTTCACTTCTTAATTCTGGCTCAATAATACCGCAATTCTCGCACTTATAACTTCCTTCTCCATAGATTGACATTGATGAAGCAATAATTAATTTTTTAACATCATGCTCAGAATTCACAAGGATATCTAACAGATTAGCTGTTCCACCAGTATTCACATCCACATACCTCTTTATCTGATATTGCGACTGACCTACACCAACCATCGCAGCAAGGTGGAATATAATCTCACGGTCCTCTATTACCTTCTCTAACTCCAAATAATTGCAGATATCACCTTTTATGAATTCCACCTCTTTATTTAACCACTGTGGAACCTCCCCATGATGAACTTGAGTTTCAAGGTTGTCAAATATCCTTACGTCATGATCCTTCTCAATAAGCTTATCTACCAAAAATGAGCCAATAAATCCAGCACCACCCGTCACTAAAATTTTCATGATAAAGAATTTGATTTAGAGAATAAAAAGCATGTATGTGTTTAGCTCATTAATATCCATTCAGCTCAGTGAATGGATTAAGTCCTTGTTGTTTCTATTGGATACGAACTTCAAGCTGTTCAACATGCTTTTTTAATTGTTCTATTCGCTCTTTATCGTGCATAAATGAATTTTAATTTATTTGCCTTTTAAGCCCATATATCTCTCTATACCCTCAATAGTATCCGACATACTACCGCTAAGATGGCTTCATCGCCATTGATAGCAATTAACTCCTTATCATCACCTATCCCGGTTCTGGGATCATTCTCTAATTTATTCTGCATTTTTGTTTTATCTTTTTAACTTTCTCATATAAATACTTTAAAATTTGGATTGCGTTGTTAAATAATTGAGTTCAACAATAGATATTTGGGCTTCTCGATGTATTATAAAACTGGAAGAGGAGTTTTACCATCGCGGTTTGGTTCTCGATCTAAATACATCCTTTCAATGCTATGTTATTTTTGTTTAATTTCCCCACAAAAAGATTTACTTTTTTCAAATCGCTACACTCACCTACCTGCACTTCTCAAATCCATACATGACATTCAATACCTTTTGATCATCCAACGCCTTCCCCATAATCTGCAATCCCGTGGGAATCCCATCCACCTTTCCTGCGGGGACTACTCCAGCGGGAATTCCAGATAGATTAGCCAGTACCGTGAAAATATCATAGGCATACATCACCCTGGGATCATCTATCTTGGTTCCAAGTTTATGTGGTAATTTTGGAACGGTCGGGCCTATTAATGCATCTAAATCTTTTAGTGTATTGGAAATTTCCCCTCTTATCAATGATCTTGCCTGTAATGCCTTTCTGTAGTATCTCCCACTATACTCCTTCTGTGAGATATAACTTCCCAATAAAATTCTTCTCAGTACCTCCTCCCCACAGACGTTTTCTATCTTATGGCCATACCTTCTTCCATCATACTTTCTTGTGGCGGAGAAGAATTCAACATAGACGTTCAGATAGTATGTAGGGAGCGCTATCCCCAGATTTGGAAGACTGACATCAATAATCTCAGCCCCGTGCGAACTTAATTTATCCAAGGACCTGTGAATTATCTTTTTTATTCCTTTATCTACTATCAGCATGTCAAATTCCAGTGCATATCCCAGCTTTATATCTCTCAGATTTGGATTTAAGTTTTTTGAAAAATTATAGAATTTTTTATCCAAATTTAAAGATGTCTCATCTCTTGGGTCATAGCCAGAAATCACTTCCAGAAGAAGGGCAGAAGTTTCTACATCCCTGGCAAGTGGTCCAATCTGATCTAGAGACATTGCCAAATCAATCAGTCCATATCTGGAGACAACACCATAAGTCGGCTTGAAACCAACTACCCCACAGTGGGATGCGGGATTTCTTATCGAGCCTCCGGTATCACTACCAATCGCAGCATTAACAAATCCGGCAGCGACGGCAGCCCCAGATCCAGATGATGAACCTCCGGGAATGTGTCCCTTAGCAGATGGGTTATCTGTGGCCCCATAGTAAGAAGTCTCTCCAGATGAACCGCAGGCGAATTCATCCATATTTGTCATTCCAAGGATGATGCCGGATTCTTTCTTTATTTTTTCCACAACAGTAGCATTATAAGGGGCAATATAATTTTCCAGGGTTTTTGAGGCACAACTCGTCAATAAACCCTCAACGCATATATTGGATTTTATGGCGATGGTTAGATTTTTTAATCTTCCACCCCTCTTAATTCCCTTTCTGGAAACCCCTTTCTTATCCAGAACGATAAATGCATTGATTTCCTTATCATCTTCCTCGATCCTCTCGATCTCCTCATCTATCTGCATTTTTCATATATTCTTTCTATTCCTTAAATAATAGCTATGTAGAAATCCTTTAGGATTTCTAGCGTAAAAAATCTAACATACCTATATAT
>QMZG01000125.1 GCA_003663045.1 Candidatus Altarchaeales archaeon | reverse complement strand
GTTTTACTAAACAGGGCATCTTTTCCATAATTCTTCAAACCTTTGATCCGAATTTGTGATATGTGCAACGGTAGAGAACTCATTTAACCATTCATGAGCAGATGGGCCATAGGTTTTATTTCTCAGATTTCCCCCGGTAAATCCCCCTTGCAATCATTGCAGTATAGACTGTCTGAAGCCAATTTGGTCTTTCGCCTGCCTTTCCTAATTACATTATGATTATACTTCATTTATTTAGCCAGAATTCCATATAAAGATTATGTATCACGGGAGAATCACCAAGGCAAGTAAGAAAAGAAAATACAACATTGGAAGAGAGGCCGTTGAAACAACCATAGGTGAGGAAAAGAAGAAGAAGGTTCGAACAAAAGGTGGTGGGAATAAATTAAAGCTGATCTCTTCTAAATATGCCAATGTTGTTCTTGAAGGAAAGAATCTGAGGTGTGAAATTCTAAGCCTGGTGGAAAATCCGGCAAACAAGGAGTTTACCAGGAGGAAAATTATAACCAAGGGTGCAATAATCTCTGTTAAGACCCCTGATGGAAAAGAGGTTAATGCGAGGGTTACATCGAGACCCGGGCAGGCAGGGGTTATCAATGCCGTTTCTGTTTAGATCTTTTATTTCCTAAATTCTACTAATTAAGGTGTAAAATGACTAGTAGAGAAATTAACAGGGATTATGGCATCAGTCTTGAGAAGAGGAATGAATTGGTTAAGTTAGCAGAGCGCTACCTGGGTTATGAGCTATATGCCTGGAATGCAAATATAAATGGAACAATCATTCAACTTAGAACGAATGATGAGCATTTAGATGACTTCTGGAGGGAAAACTGGTTTCCAGCGGCATTTGATCATAGCCTTACACCCCACGGCATTATCTATGCGGTGAAGGGTATCTCTGATACAGAGCCCTCGATCTATTATCATTCTGGGAGTAAGACGGGGATTCTATTCAATGTAGATTTCTATGAGCATCTCAGGTCTCTCGCTATTGGGATTGTGATGGATATATCCGAAAGACAGAAGGAGATTCATTTTTTAAGAGGTGCCTTAGTAGATATAAATGGCGAAGGTATTGTGATTACTGGGCCCTTGGGTGCTGGTAAATATACCCATACCATTCTTCTATTAGAACTAGATAGAGCCAGGATTCATTCCGATGAACTGATATATGTGGAGCACCTCGGTGGAGAGAAGGGGAGGATCTCCACCCATACATCCGAAAGAAAATTTTATATCAAGAAGGATGTGGCAAGAATAAATCCTCACTTTAATGATATTTTTAAGAAGTGCAAATCTGATGAGGAATATGTAATCCTTGATCCATGGTGGATTGGTGGCGAGGAAAAATTTGTTGATACCACGAGAATTAAGGCCATCTTCCTTTTGAATCCCGACCCCAATGATCCAGAATTGGCAAAGAGACTGGATGAGAATGAAGCATTATCACTTCTAACAAAAACATCCCCAAAATTCTTCAATCCACATCGCCTGGTTGTGAATGAAGAAAGGGATAAATTGCAGAGAGAATTTTTCCGGGAATTATTGCAGTTTGTTGCTTGCTATAGTTTAAATACATCAAAGCCATTATTCGATGTGCAAAAAAAATTAAAGGACATTATAATTTCCAGAGAATACGCGGAGGTGCTTAAGGAAAGGGAGGTAGAAATAGAGAGAACAGAGGAAAGTCTAGAATCCTTGGTGGATTTAAGGGAGATAAAGAGGATTGTTGAGGATCTCTACCATAGACCTAACGTCAGCCATCCATCTCCAGAAGAGATAAAGAAGATGGCGGAGAAGTATGGAACCAAGACCAAATTTGGAAATTATAATTTTGTCTCTACCGTGAAGAACAGGAGCGCCGCATTAACCGTTTACATTGGATCATCCAAGGTGACCCAACAGAGATTGAATCCAAGACAGAGAGAAATCATAAAGAATCTACCCAAGACCATGGAAGAGGTCAAAGAATATCTAAAAAAGGCACCATTTGTATGCACTGAAAGGATAATGGGCAACAATCCATATTTCAATCCTCACTGCACCCTCTTCATTTCAACACACAGAAAAGACATGATACGACTGGCTCATATGGTCAACCAGACATTATTTGAGACAAATAAAAGAGAAGGTCCAGAAGAATTTCTCATTCACATTCCAGAGTGGCAAGAAAAGGATCGACAGATATTGGTATTCCCAGAAATAGGGGTTACATTTATTCTTGGGACAGATTACTATGGAGAGGATAAGAAGGGATTCCTGAGAATGGCCATGTGGTTTGCCAAGCAGCAGGGGATGCTGGGTCTTCATGCCGGAGCCAAGATCATCCGCGCGAGGGATGCAAAATCCGGGAAGATTAAAAAGTACAGCATGCTCATCTTTGGTTTAACCGCTACCGGAAAAACCACCCATACTTGTCATGATCATGGTCTAACAGAAAAGGGTGAAGGGATAGAAATTGCTCAGGATGATGTTGTTTTTCTCAGAGAGGATTGCTCAGTTCTTGGAACAGAGCGTGGCTTTTACCTCAAGACAGAGGGGGTAAATCCGGAGATTCAGCCATTGATATATAATGCCGTTACTAAGCCAAATGCAGTGTTCGAGAATGTAGTTGTTGATTATCAAGGAGAGGTCTATTTTGGAGATGAAACCCTGACTGGTAACGGCAGGGGAATTATGCAGAGGGAAGACTTCGGCAGATTTAAAGCGAAGAGTATAAATCTCCCCCCAGTTTCAGAACTGGATGGACTGATCATAGCATTTATAACCAGGAGGAATACAGTCGTTCCAATTGCCTCAAAACTGACATTAGAACAGGGAGCAGCAGCCTTCATGCTTGGCGAATCCATTGAAACATCTGCCAGTGATCCAAAAAGGGCCGGCGAGTCTGTAAGAGAGGTTGGAACAAATCCATTCATTATAGGGGATTACGCACAGGAAGGTAACAGATTTTATGAATTCATAAAAAAATATCCGGAAAAGATTCAGTGCTATCTTTTAAATACTGGAGGCGTTGGAGAGATAATGGAAAGGGATGAACATGGAAATAAGGTTATCAGACAAAAAGTCCTCAGAGTAGAGATACCTGAGATGGCGTCTATCATCAGGGGCATTGTCAGAGGAACAATAGAATGGGAGAAAGAGCCCCACTTTGGCACATTGGTTCCAAAAAAGGTAGAGGGAGTAGATATGTCAAAATTTGATCTGAATAAATTCTATACGAAAGAGCAGATTGATTTCTATGTCAAGGAATTGAAAAAGGAAAGAATTGAATGGCTGGAGAAATTCCCTGGATTGAATCCCGAGATTTTGAAGGCTGTGAAGGGTGAGTGATTTCTGTTGTATATAATCTTGTATAAATACGTCAAAATCACTATTAATTATCTTATTATATAT
>QMZG01000124.1 GCA_003663045.1 Candidatus Altarchaeales archaeon | reverse complement strand
CCCAATTCCCAGGACAATATATCCTATCTGACTCACACTGGAATATGCCAGCATTCTCTTTATATCTGTCTGTGCTATAGCATTTATTGACCCAATGATGATTGCAACTGCCGCAACCCATGAAAGGATATCAGCAATGGGGATATCCCCGAGAAGGCTGATACCAAAGATACTAAGGATTCTTATCATTACATACGCTCCAACCTTTGTCATTAAAGCGGCGAGTTCTGCACTCACAACGGATGGGGCATGGGTATAGGCATTTGGAAGCCATGTGTGTAGTGGGAATAGTGCTATTTTTATGCTCAAACCGACAATAAAGAAGATTATCGCAGTCAACACCACCCTTGGATAGGATGCATATGCTTTGGGGAGTATCACTGATAGATCAGCCATATTCAAAGAGCCAGTAACCATGTACAGGAAACCTATTCCTAAGAGGATAAAACACGCAGCAATACTACCTATTATCAGATAATTAAAGCTTGCAAGTAATGCATCCCTCTTTCCACCTACAGCTATTAAGGCATAGGCACTTAGTGATGCGATCTCCAGGAACACATACATATTAAAGATGTCTCCAGTTATTACGATTCCCAAAAGCCCGGTTATTAGTAGCATAAAGACGGTATAGAATTCAACAATACTGTTAGGTAATTCCTTAGAAACGCTCTTTTTAGAATATAAAATAACGAGTAAGGTGATAAAGGTTATCAAGAGGATCATAAATGCACTTAGAGGATCTACGACATATTCAATCCCCCAGGGAGGTTCCCATCCACCAATGTGGTAATGGATTACATTGATGGCTAAATTTAGAAGTAAGACTGAGATAGAGAAGAGCAATGTGATTGAAAGTGCTGAGATATAGAAACAATAATCCCTTTTCCATAATCCAACTAATGGGATCAAAAATACAGTAACTAATGGGATTATCACTATAAATATTGGAAGATTCTGTATCATGAATGCACCTCCAGAATCTTATCTTCTTCGATACTTCCATATTCCTTGTATATCTTCATGATCAGAGAGAGTGCCACTGCTGTAGTGCTGACAGAGACTACAATAGCCGTAAGTATCAGAACATGAGGGAGGGGATTTACATACCCTGTTTCAGAGATTATGATTGGTGCTGATCTTCCCTCTATATCCGCCATGGATATATAAAGTAAGAATATTGCAGTCTGGAAGATATTCATCCCTATGATCTTCTTTATAAAATTCTTCTTTGAGATCATGGTGTAGAATCCTATCAGCATTAACACCACAGAAATCCAGTAGTTATACCTAAGCATTAATTCCATGAGCATCTTCATCCCTCACTGAATAGAAAAATAACAGGATTATTACAGACATAACGGTAATTCCGATGCCTATCTCAACACACAGGATAGATAATGCACTAATCTCATGAGCGGGCAATGGAAGTGGTAATCTTGTGTATTCTAGATATTTTCCACCGAAAAGCATATCTAATAATCCTATTCCAGAATAGATTAATAGACCAAGACTCATAAACACAAGAATTAATCCCCTTGGAATTCTTCTCTTTGCCTCTTCTAAGCCAAAAACGATAGTTAATAGTATAATACTTGTTCCAAGAATTACGCCTCCCTGAAAACCGCCACCCGGAGATGCCTCTCCGTGAATTATAGTATATAACCCAAATAGCTGAATGAATGGAATTATTATCCTTGAAACTGTTCTTATCACTATGGATGTTATCTCTCCATTAGCCATTTTTCCATCTACTGAATAATAGCATTAGAGACATGCCAGCGGTAAAGATTACGGTAGTTTCTCCCAAGGTATCATAGCCCCTGTAACCTGCAAGAATTGCAGTTACGATGTTCGTAACACCAGTCTCCTCAAATGATCTTTCTGTGTATCTGTCATAGACCCTGTTATTAATTTGGTTATCTGGGCTTCCAAATGCCGGCATCTCATCTGCCACATAGATAAATATCATCCCAATCAAGATCAGAGATATTATGGAATAGATTCTTATCATTCCTCTCTCCTCTTTGTCTTGGATAATGCTGCAACGAACAGAAAGGTTGTAACTCCTGCCCCTACTGCTGCCTCGGTAAATGCCACATCTGGGGCATTCATTTCCAACCATGTTAGTGCCATAATTAAGCTGTAAACTGATAGCACTATAACTGAATCAAGTAAATCTTTCAGGCTTACTGCTATCAGGGCACATATTACCAAGAATAATAACAGCAACAGGCCCAAAGGATATATCATTTTCTATCCTCCTTCACCCAGGGCTTTACTCCACTAATATAAACTGCCCTAGATATCGCATGTGTAGATACTGGAGATGTTAAGAGTATGAAGATTAGAATTATCAGAATCTTTACACTTTCTGGTGTTAAGCCAGCATGTATTGCAAGTCCCATTAAGATTAAACCCGCGCCCAGAGTATCACCCTTCCCAGTTGCATGTAATCTGGTAAATAGATCGGGAAATCTGAGCAATCCTATTGTTGCAGTTATAAAGAAAAATGCTCCTGCTAATAGGAATCCCATTACAATCAAATTTAATATCGTATTTAGCATTTATATCCTCCCGGTTTCTAAATACTTTGAAACCGCAATCGTCATGATAAAATTAAAGAGGGCATAGACTAAAGCAACGTCAACAAAGTATAAACTGTGATATATAAAGCCAATTAACACCAAGACTACCACAGTTTTGGTACCAATTACATTTGCGGCAATTATCCTATTCCCCACCCTTGGTCCAACCACAATCCTGTAAAGGCAGAGAAATGCGGTAGAGATCAGGATTAGTGTGATGAATTCAAAAATCATTTTAAGCCTTAAATATTCTAACAAGCTTATTCTCCATTTCCCCTTTTAGAAGATTATCTAAGGCATTGGGTGATAGTGAATGTACATAGAGTGTTCCATCTCTGATGTCTATTGTAATCGTTCCTGGGGTGAGTGTGATAGAATTTGCAAGTATTGTCTTTGCTATATCCGAATTCAATTTACTATTGAATCTCACAATCTTTGGGTTTATAGGCATCTTGGGATGCAAAACCCTGTATGCAACATCTAAGTTTGCTAATACTATGTTATATGCAAGATAAAAGAGATAAAAAATAAAGAGAATTATTTTCCTTAATGAAAAGGAGATTCTCTCGGTTATCAGTAGATCATGAGAGAGATATGCTACTAAAAGAGAACAGATCAATCCCAGTACCAAATGCAATGGGTCAAAATTCCAAGATAACAGTAACCAGAATCCAAATAAGATAAGAAAGGTTACGAGGAGCCCAGATATTCTATCCTTTGAAGTCATTTTGATAATTTTTGATTGATAATTTTGGTATATCCTTAGATTATAAATTTATAATAATAAATAATGATAGATTATGATAGATTAACTTTGATAAAATTTGGATCTGTAGAAATCTATAAGCGATGGGTTGAGGAACAAGGATAGCGAGCTTAGGGACATCTGCTACCATCTGCTACAACATATACAGAT
>QMZG01000123.1 GCA_003663045.1 Candidatus Altarchaeales archaeon | reverse complement strand
TGGTTCAAAAGGGGTAGTTCTTGGACTTAGTGGTGGAGTAGATTCCTCGGTTGTTTTGAAATTGGCGTATAACTCTGGAACAGATGTCTATGCATTGATACTGCCAGAAGAGTCTGTAACTAGGATGGATGATGTAAGGGATGCTGAAGATCTGGCAAAGAATTTGGGGGTGAAATATAGCATAATCCAGATTAACCCCATTTTAGAGTCGATAGAGAAAAATTTTCCCTGGAATAAATTCAGTGCGGAGAGAAAACAAATTTCTTGGGGAAATGTAAAGGCCAGAATAAGAATGGTTCTCAACTACCTTGTGTCAAATATTGACAATAGAATCGTTTTGGGAACTGGAAATAAGACAGAGATCTTGCTTGGATATACCACCAAATATGGAGACAATGCCGTAGATATTCAACCTATTGGGGATCTCTACAAAACACAGGTAAAGCAACTCGCAGAATATCTTAAAATTCCTAAAGGAATTATAGAAAAGGAACCTTCTGCCGGCTTATGGAAGGGTCAGACTGATGAGGGAGAGCTTGGGGCAAGCTATGAAGAAATTGATAAAATACTTTTTTACTTAATTGATAAAAAATTTTCAGCTGGAGAGATTTCATATAAGGTCGGGGTTGACTCAGAATTAATTAAAAAAATTTCCGAAATGGTAGAAAAAAATAGACATAAGAGAATGGTGCCGAGAATTACGAGATTATTTGACTAAGCTTAATGCAAGTGATACGGCATTTTCAACATCAGTACTGTAAATCCTTTCTTTTATCCCCATCTTCTTCATTTCCTCTTCGATAGTATCTGCTATTCCACCACTATTCTTCACGGCAATTACCGGTTTTCCATAGCTCAATGCCAGACCAATTTCGGAGAGTGTCCCAATCCTACCATTTATTACTATGACAATGTCTGAACATGAGGCTACTAAGGCATTTCTGGCATGGGACATCCCAGTTGTTATTGGAATGTCCACATAGGGATTGGCATCTCTCTTATCCAAAGAGGGTAGAATTCCGATCACAGTACCCCCCATTTTTTTAGATCCTCGACATACCGCCTCCATAACCCCACCTTTACCACCACATACCAATAAACAGTTATTCTTTGCAATATCTCGACCAATTTTTTCGGAAATCTTTATCACATCCCCAGAAATTTCTCCATCAGAACCGATTACACCAATTCTAATTTTCATATTACCAGAAACTTCAGAAAGTTTCATCATCAGACCATGCATTAATCGAGTCCATCATTTATCCAAATACCCATGCTCTACTATCTCCTGTATGTGCTTCACACCAAAGTACTTGTCATCCAATGGTATACCTTCCTTTTTTAGTCTATCTGCTATTAACTCCTGTAATTTTCTTTCTAAAGAGTTTTTTCTGGTCTCAATGGTTATTAGTTCATTTTTGATCTTGTTTTGTTTTTCAAGAATCTTATCCTTCTTTACCTTAACCATAGGTATGAGTCTATTCAACTCCTCCTCCTTTTCCCTCTTCTCTCTTTCAATTTCCTTCCCCTTGATATCAAGTTCTTTTATTTCAGAATCAATTTCTTCTATTTTACCTTCTAGTCTTAGTATCTCCTCTCTAACCACTGAAGCATCTTTACTAACATTGATTAACTCTTTTTCTAATGAAGATTTTTCTGTTACCAATAAATTAATACTCTCTGCCAAATCCTCCTTTTCTTTGTTAATATTATCCAGCCTTTCCATGATCATTCTCTTTTTTTCAAGAACATCATTCTTCTTTGTCTGAATCTGAGATCTAATCGTCTTTACATCCTCCTCTATCTCTCTTCGCTTCGCCTCTAACTCCCACTCTCTATTATTAAGATCCTCTATCTTGTTATCTAGTCTTTCTATCTTATCTTCATATGAGGATATCTCACTCTTTAGATTGATTAGATCCTTTTCTGTATCATTTAATTCTTTTTCTAATGCTGATTTATTATCTATTAATTGACTGAATTCACTACTAAGGTCTTTCCTGTTCTTAGCAATGTCTTTTAATCTGTTTTTAATGTCTTCCTCTTGCTTTAGGATTTCCTCATATTCAGATTCAATACGTGATTTCTCAGCTCTTACATTATTCAATTGTTTTTCATTCTCCTTTCTTTCCTCCTCAATTTCATTTTCTCTAGTTCTAAGCTCTTGTATCTTAGAATTTAATTCATTCATCTCATTCTCCTTTTCTAAAATTTCCTGTTGTATTGATTGTATTTGCCCTTCTACTTTTTTTAATGTTTCCCGAAATATTCTCTCTTGGGCATTAATAGCATTTATCTCTGCTTGATCCATAGTTAATCTTGCTTCTGATCTGCTCTCAGCTAGTTTTTTAAGATCTTCCTCTAACCCCTTTCTCTTACTCTCTGCTTCTTCCAGTTTTTTCATAATATCATCTCGAACACTTTCCACCTCTGACCTTTCTTTCTCCAGATCAGATCTTTCGTATTTTACATTTTCTAATCTTTTCAAGATCTTTTCATTTTCTATCTCTATACCCCTTTCTTTAGACTCTAACCCCTCTATCCTAACATTGAATTCATTAACCTTTCCCTCCAAATCCCCGATCTCATTTTTTAGTTCTTCTGCTTTTTTCTCCAAGGATTTAATACTTTCCTCCAATTCAGACCTCTCCTTTATTAACTTGCTAAATTGTTTTCTAAATTTCTCTTTTTTTTCATCCATATCCACCAATCTTTTTTTAATATCATCATGTTGTTGCATTACCCTTTTTTTCTCCTCTTCTATCTGTAATTTTTTCTGTTTATTAGCGTCGAGCTCTTTTTCTATCCCACTCTTTTCTTTCTCTATATCGCTTTCTTTAGAATCAAGCTCCCTTATCTTGGCATTTAGATCCTCTATGGTTTTTTCCAATTTTATTATCTCTTCACTTACAAGTTGTGATTCTTTCCCTATCCCCTCCAATCTTTCTTCTAACTCGGTTCTTTCCTTTATCAATTGTTTAATTCTCTTGGATAGTTCCAATTTTCTGGGATTGATACAGCTCAATTTTTTCTCAATATCTCTATGTCTTTCTATTATCTTCTCCCTCTTATTTTCAATATCTAACTTAATCTTTCTTAAATTTTCTATTCTCTCTGTTCTTCTCTTTTCAATTTCTTGTTTTTTATTATTCAATTCCTCAATCTGCTGAGATAATCTCTTGATCTCCAACTCAAGTTTCATTATTTGATCTTTAGATGATATTGTCTCCTCTTTAGCTTTGTCCAATTCTGCTTTCACACGTGCTAGTTTTTTATCTTCTTTAGTAATTTCGCCCACTAGAGCTATACTTGCTTTTTTTATTTCTTCTAATAGTTCCTCCCTTTTCTTTCTGCGTAATCTCTCTTCCTCCTCCGCTTTCCACATTTCCTCTTCCTTTCTCCTCAACTTCTCCTCTCGTTTTCTCAACTCCTCCTCCCTCTTCCTTATCAACTCCTCCTCCCTCTTCCTTTGAATCTCTTCTGACCTTTTGATCTTCTCAAGTTCCTCCTTTACCTTTTTAAGCTCTTCCTC
>QMZG01000122.1 GCA_003663045.1 Candidatus Altarchaeales archaeon | reverse complement strand
GGTGGATAACTTTAGGGATAAACTCAGGGTGATGGATGAAATTAATAGCAAGGTTTACAAGGAATTCGATAAAGAAGGAATTGAAATCCCATTCCCATGCAGGACTGTTTATTTGAGGAAGGAGGAATGAAAATTAATTTCTGCTTTCATCCAGATAGCCAACTATACTAAAAATCTCCTTCACCACATTCGCAGCCAGAACAGCAGTCTGAGAGTTAAATCCATGAGGAGAAACCTCCACCACATCGGCCCCAATCAACCTTCCATTTTCTAATTCTTTCAAATTATTTTTAAAATCCGAAAAATCCCAGCCATCCGGTTCTGGAAGTCCGGTTTCCGGGGCAACACTGGGATCAAAGACATCTATGTCCACCGTCAGATATGTCTTTCCAGAGATTTTATTCTTTTCAATTTTTTTCATTAAATTTTCTTCTTCTTTTGAAAAACTTCTCACACCCATTTGAACCAGATTGAATCCCTCCACAACATGAGATGCCCAGGTGGCGTGAGAAAATTCATTTCCCAGATAGTCTCTTCTGAGATCGGTGTGTGCATCAAAATCCACAACCGTATCCGGATTCAGGGTTTCTATTATGGGCAAAGAGATGAGATGCTCTCCTCCGAGAAATAGGAAGAACACCTCCGGATTTTTTTCTTTTACTTCTCTAATGGTTTCTTTTATTCTCTCTGCCGTTAACTCGTAGGAACCTGGGACAACTTCTATATCCCCCAGGTCACAGATCTTTAATTTTTCAAATACATCAAAGTTCAATTCGTGATGATAGCCTTCTATCAATTTTAACGCTTCTCTTATCGCTACCGGTCCATGTCTACTGCCCGGATTTAGAGAGGTATAATCAAACGGAACCCCCATTATGCAGATATCTGCTTCATCCAGAGGGTAGTTATAACTCAAAAAGGAATTTTTTACATATATCATTTTATCATTAATATCATTAAGGTCTTCTTCTACACATTACTGCAGAGATTATCGTTGATAGCACTACCGCACCGACGATTGCAGAATATAAACCCGAGTCAAAGATTCCTGATTTGTATCCCAGGATAGCGGCTATTATCCCGAAATTCAGATTGGAGCCAAATAGTGCAGCTATGTATCCCGATGATTTTGGTGATTTCGGGAAATATATCTTACTGGCAAGGTATGTACTGATATAGTTTGATGAAAAACATACTACTAAGAATATTAGCAGGAGAGGGATATTGTTAATTAAATCAATAACGCTAATACCCAAACCAACCTTGAAGAAAAATATTGGTGCAAAGAAACCGAAGACGATGCCTCTCAATTTTACCTCAAGATTTTTATGTTCCACCACGACCTCGGATGTAATCATGCCTATGAGAAATGCTATAATAGCCGCTTCTATACCCACACTCTCGGAAACTATAGCTACTGATAGAAGCAAAAGAAGGATTAGCCTAAACTCAAATTCTGCAATGTTCCCCCTATAGTACTTGAATATCCTTCTACCGAAAAATGGGAATAAAAATGTAAAAATTAATAAACCAATAATCAGTAAAACCAGTAATAGGGAAAATTCTGTGAAAAAGATTCCCAATGCTGACATAGTTAACGCGTCTGTAACCATCGCTGCGGAGAGGATTAGTTTGGTATCACTATCCGAAAAACTACTTTCTCTCAGTATAGGATAGACTATTGCTATTGATGTTGTGGAAAGTGCGATTGCAGCTAATCTGCTTTGATCATCAGTGAAATTAAGAAGGTGACTACACAGGAAGAATATAGCAAGGAATGGGAAAAGAAACGATGAGATTCCTATTGTAAGACTTGGTCTAAATTTCTGACGTAGCATGTCTAGGTCGATTTCTAGACCAGCCACATACATCAGTGTTAGGATTCCGATGTCGGCTAGTACATTCACCATGCTCGTGCTCTCAAAACCAAAAAAGTTATACGCCACTATACCTGCTATCAACTCCAATATTGCTGTAGTTATTCCAAGTTCTAATGCGATAAATCCGCTTAGTACTATGATAGCACTTACTATGACGATTGATTCCTTCATCTTCTTTCAAGTAATGCAGATATCATTAACGGCAGGATTATGGTGGCATCTCCTTCAACCGTTACATATTTTGCCTCTTCTTTTACCTTTCCCCAGGATATGGCTTCCCTTAACCTCGCCCCGGAAAGGCTTCCATCAAATTCGGTCGCCGTGGTTATATAAACGGCATAATCTAGGCCTTCTCTGAATTGATTCCACCAGATGGTATGATGTTTTGAAATTCCCCCACCTATTATTAATGCAGAGGTCTTTTTAGATTCCCTTTTAGATTCAAATATTATATCAGAAAGCTTCTGCTCGTCAAGAAATAGGTCTACTTTAAAGTCTTTGTGATTTTGCCAGAATAGCCATAGCTGAGAACCTACTGCACCATCAAATATTCCCGGGATAAATACAGGGATTTGGTTTTTATAGCACCAGTATACTATCGATTCCTCTTTCTTCTCTTCATTCTCAAGTTTCCTGCCGATCTTCCAGATCAATTCGTAGACCGAGATTTCCTTTGTTTCCCGATAGATTTCATTTATCATCGGTTGTAATTTTTCCTCCAGGATCATGCCATAACTCTCATTTGGAATCAGGATATTCCCCAGCCTGTTTATCCCTTTTTTATGTAGCTTTTTATCATCCATGAAAAAGTCTCCATGATAGTAATCCTTCCACAGCCTTGCGATGTCATGGTCTAAAGTGCCACATGTTGTTATAACAACATCAAATAATTTTTCCTTTATAACCCCTTTTAGAATTCCCCTCGTTCCAGTAGCTACAATATTTGCTGGAAAGGAAAGAAATCTAATGCAATCTTCCTTTTGCATTCTCTCCAGAATGTCGACCCCTTGAGCAAGATTCTTTGCTGTAAATCCACCGCTTTCATACATCCCCTTTACGAGTTCATTTATCCTCTTGTCTCTGATATCCAAATCCCTTATTGGTTTCATCTTTTAAAATATTTTATTGAATTTTTGATATAGAAATTTATTGATATAGATTACTAATTATTAACATGTTCCAAGAGTTGATTGTGCAGCACGGTCCATTATTGGGGCTTTTCATATCCTCCTTCATAGGCTCCACAATATTTATCCCATTTAGTGTAGAGGCGCTTTTTCCGATTCTGATAAGATTTGATCTGGATCCCTATTTGATAGTGATCGTTGCTAGCATGGGTGCATTAATGGGAACCTGGGTAAATTACCTATTGGGTTATTTTGGTTCGGAGATAATTAAAAGAAAACTGGACAGTAATAGAATAGATCGTGCGAAAAGGATAATGGATAAATATGGCTGGCCAGGATTATTTATAATAATCTTCCTGCCATTACCCCTACCAATACCGGTTGATCCCATCACAATTTTTCCGGGGATTGCGAGGATGAATTTTATTGAATTCTCTATAGCAGTCTTTTTTGCAAAATTAGCCAGATATTCCTTTTTTGTAGGTATATTCAATAGTCTTTTAGGTTTACTGCATCTCTAAATCTT
>QMZG01000121.1 GCA_003663045.1 Candidatus Altarchaeales archaeon | reverse complement strand
TCCCTAACCGATCCCGAATTCTTTGAGAGAAATTTCAAGAGAATTGTGATTGGCGGTTATGTTCTGATGGACACCGATCAATTGCCACGAAACTTAGATCCAAAAATTGTCGGATTTGAGAGGATAGAGGAACTTGAAGATCCCAGGTATGGTCATGCTGGATTACACGCCTACAGAAAGGTCGGGGAGGTGAGAAATCTTGCAGTGATTATGAAGATAGATCAGTACATCTCCGAGATGGAGATAGAGAAAGAGGAGATATATGGCATTAAGGATATCACAGAGTTTTACAAGAACCAGTTCAGAAAGATAAAGAAAAAAGTCGGTGAGTTACCTCCGGATCAGAAGATAGTAATCACTAATGCATTACGGGGGATGGGCTTCTCTGAGAAAGCAAAGAATAAAGAGAAACTCAAGGATGCTTTTGGGGAGGTGTTTGATGTATTAACACTAACAGATGATGAAGTAAGAGAATACTGCGTCCGAGGCAATCCAGTGATAATCAGACTCCCAGAGGATAAAGCTAAGGAATTTAAAGTAGATACAAAAGAATATGTAAAGGAGCCATCAAAAAAAGAAGTAGAGAAATTTATAGACAATTTATGCAAGAAACATCCAGACCTGGATCGGGAATATCTTAGAGATATGTATATTGATTTAGAAACAAAACTGAAACAGTATATAGCAAGTAATGACGCTTACATCGATCGAAAAGCCAGGTTTATACAGAATAAACTTAATCCAGAGGGGGTGATAGTATGGGTTGAAGGCATGGGCTGGTGCGAGCTCAGGGAAACAGATGGGGAATTTGTTTTGAGGAGGATAAAGAAGGATAAAATTCCAGAGTTTCCAGCCCATGTGGTTTTGACAGATGAGGTTTTAGATGGAGAGATTCTACCAATAGTTGAGAGCGTTACTGGGATAGAAGATGAGAGATTGTTAGAGGATTGGAAAAGGATCAAGGCCGCAAGTCCAATGGATGTTGTGGAATATGAATATGGTTTAAAGAAAGGCACAGCAATAGCTCGTTCAGAATTGGGGAAAAGTGCTATCTCACCTTCTCTGGGTGATGTATCTCTTGTAGGAACACCAATCCATGAAATCACGCACCTGGAGGATATTAGATATAGAAGTGGGATTGGGATTATAGATTTCTATTTAGGGAAACTACTGGGAAGATTATCTCCAAGAGGATACAGGGAGGGAGTTGCTGTATTGGCCAAAAAAAATGGATGCAATCGCTTGGCGGATATGAGAAAAGACATTGCAATACAGGTTTTAGGTAACCACCATGGAGCTCTTATGGTAGCGACGAGAATTGCAGAGTATCTAGAGGAAAAGGGACTAGACCAGAAAGAGATTATCGATAGCCTAGAAGAGATGGGAGTATCCCATTATCTCATGCTGGATATCCTTGGTGATGGATGGAAATATGGTGAGATCGATTCTAAATTGTTTAAGAAAACTAGAAAATATTATGCGAGAGCCTACGAGATAGCGAAATACTTCGGCGAGGATGTTCAGGTTCTGAAGATCTCCAGAGACAAATGGAAGGAATTCTTAAAGGCGAGGAAGGATTGGAGAAAGTTACACAGACATGAATTAAAGACGGAATTCCTCGATTATGATTTATATGAGATGGGTGGTGAACCCGGGCTGGGATTCTCTACGATGCAATGGCTCCAGCTCCTGGAAAAAAAGAGGGGAATGCTTGAATGGGAGAAAGAACTGCTGAAATCCAAGAAAAGAAGTGTTCGAGAGAAGGTAAAAAAGGTACTGAAAGAGAGGGGTATGTCGGTAGATGATAGGCTTAGAGCTATAGAGGAGGAACTTTCTGAGGTTGAGGAAAAGACTCGAAAGATATTGGAAGGGGACTGGGAAGGTATCGAGTTTGAGGATGTTGTCTGGAGGATAAGGGAACCGAAGGGAATTCAAGAGTTAGGCACTACAAAAGATCCCTTTGAATATACCCTAACCCTAAAAGAAAAATTCGAGATTAAATTCATATTTGTTCCTCATGAAACTGAGTTGGATGCCAAAGCTATAGGAAAGGTTATTAAGGAGTTTGATCCAGATATGGTCTGCCCGGAGATAACAGGTTATAATGAAAGGATTATTAAGAAATGGGGGAAAGTTATCTCTAAGGATATTGAATTAAGGGATTTCTGGATTTGGTTTAGAGGAGGATATATTGGATTCCCTGAGTTCTATGAACAACTGTTTAAATCTCTGTATGACTCGAAAAAGCCGATTTATTTCGTTGATGTTCCAGATTACGATTATACTACCTATTATAAAAGAGATATCGAGAATTCAAGAAAGATCTTGGAAAAGGCTTTAGGAGAATTTAAGTATGGGAATGTCGAGAATTCTATTGAATGCATGAGAGAATACCTTGAGTTATTTAGCGAAGTTGAAAGGGAAAGAGAAGATGAGATAGTTAAGAACATCTCCAGAATTCCAGAAGATTTAATAGAGAGATATCCTGAATTTGAGGAAAAGGATGAAGTAAAGCTCTTAGTTGTGTTTGATGAGCCCCACGCTTCCGTTCCATACAAATTTGAGGAAAAAGAGATTCCGGAGATCAGATTTGATTCCAAAGAAAGCGAGTTATTATTCAGATTCATAAATGAAATAAATAAAGAAGAGGTAAATGATGGAGAGATTCTCAGGGCATTATTGGAGAGGGTATTCTATAACAGGCTTGGGGATATTGAGAATAAACGCGAAATCGCCTGTGAGATCGTTAATAAAATAGATGATGATGAAATCTCCTCTTTCTTAAACAGTCTTAAAACTGCGGATCCCGTTGATAGAATTAAGATAGTTGGTGAATTTATAAGAAAGCATCTTGAAGGAAAATCCACAGAAAAAGAAACTAATTCTGGAGAGAAGACAATAGTTCCAACAATCAAAGGCGGGCAACTAACAAAAGATGTTGAGGATATGAAAAAAGCGCAGAAGGCACGTAATGTTAAAAAAGGGAAAGTTACAGGTCTTTTGTTTACAGCAGAGATGAAGAAGAGGGGGTGGTTTGGAAGAATTGGAAGAAAGAAGAAAGAAAAATTAGAAAAGAAAGAAGAACCAATCCGAACACATAAAGACTTAGAAGGAAAAGTCAATGATTTACAGAAAGATATGGAGGGGGTGAATGTAGAGGGTGTATTAAGAGGAAAACTGGAGATTTTAGATGCTGTAACCGAAGAATCTCTTAAGGACTATGAAGGGAGGATTGAAAACCTAGGTAAAAGTGCAAATGAACTATTAAAAGAAATCTACTTGAAGTACGAAAGGGAAGTAATTAAAACTCAAGTAGAGCGTATCTCCAGGCTCAAAGATAGATTAGAGAGGTTTACCAGGATCTGGAAGATCAATAAAGAATACAGTAGCCGGAATTGGTTAATTCTTGCGAGATATCTATGTGAAATTATCGAGAAGAGTCCTGAAATAAAAGAGATAGTGAAGCAATCTAAATCGGATATCTATAAGTATTATTCGGATGGTAAATTAGGGGAATTAAGCGAAGAAAGGATTAGAATAGGACTATTTAAACTTGGTGTTAATGAGAAATTGGAGAGGATATTTAGAAAAGCCAAAGAACAGTATGATAAAGAATTGAAGGATGCAAAGGAAAAAACACCTAAATTAAAAACGGATGTGAAAAAACTCGAAGAAAGGCTCAATGAGGCTTCTGAGAACCTAGAGGATGTT
>QMZG01000120.1 GCA_003663045.1 Candidatus Altarchaeales archaeon | reverse complement strand
TGGACAGAGTTCTCGATATATTTCCTCGTCTGTGTGGGGCTTTTTCTGGAATGTTATCATTTCTTAGAATATAAGCACACCGCCATAGCCAACAACCTCTCTATAGTCTTGTTGTGTCTCCGGAGGTCATATACACCACTAGCTTGGTATTTTATCCTTAATTCCCGAACTATAGTCAATCCGCAACATCTGACTTGCCCACTCTACAAATGTCTCGATATGATATATATGATATTACTCTATATTACTCTACAATCCATATAAAGCTTCATTGAACTATGAAAATCCCATCTTTACTATGCCTCTTCAAATCAGCCTCCAATTTATGGCTGTTTTCCATGGCTTTTCCATGGGACTATATATAAATATTTAATTTCAAATACTATGACGCAAGATGAAGAAATGTAGTAGTTGTGGAACGGAGATAACGGAGGGGTATGTGGAGTTCAAATGCCCAGCCTGTGGTAAAACCGAAATTGTGAGATGTAGATCTTGTCGCATCTTGGGCGCAAAATATATCTGTGAAGCTTGTGGATTTGTTGGGCCCTAAAATAATTTAAAATATGAAACTGCTGCACATAAATGCAGAAAATCCAGAAAAGGAATTTATTTCTTATGCCGCCGGGGAGATAAAGAATGGCGGGATCTTGATCTATCCAACCGATACCGTGTATGGCTTGGGCTGCTCTATAAAGGCCGAAGACTCGATTAAAAAAATCTTTGAGATTAAAAAAAGAAGTTTAAAAAATCCGCTGTCGGTGGCATTTTCAGATCTGGAAATGGCTAAGGAGTATATTCTCTTGGATTCGGAGGAAGAGGGATTTATAAAGAAACACATTAATGAGCCATTTACCTTTGTTGTGAAAAAGAAAGGGAATATCTTTGATATTATTACTGCCAATAGGAACACGGTAGGGATAAGGATTCCCAATCACAAGGTAGTGAAGGAGATAATTCGTTCTTCTGGGATACCTATAATAACTACTTCCGCCAATATTTCTGGAAAGAAGGCACCTGCTAATGTTGGAGAGATTGATGAGGGAATAAAGGATTCTGTAGACCTAATTCTGGATTCTGGTCCCTGTAGATTGGGCGCACCTTCAAAGGTGATTGATCTCTCTACAGGAAAGATCTTAAGGGAATAATAGAGATATATTAAATTAATATTTTACTATAATATTTCCAGACTAAAATCAAGAGCGGGTGCAGAGTGCGTCAATGCACCTATGGAGATAACATCTACATTAGTTTTGGCATAATCGGAAATATTCTCCAGATTTATCCCACCAGATACCTCAAGTATTACATTCTCTCTAAGACCCATCTTCTCTAATTCAGAAACCACCTTTTTTATCTCTCTTATAGACATGTTATCCAGCATTATGATATCTGCCCCATTTCTGGCAGCGAGGATAGCATCTTTCACCTCGTTTACCTCTATTTCAATTTTATGAGAGAAGGATGTTTCTTTCTTTGCGATTCTTAAAGCCCTTTCTACACCCCCAAACAATTTCAGATGATTATCTTTAATTAAAACCTCATCCCCCATACTCAGACGATGTGTATCTCCTCCCGCTACCTTCACCGCCTTCTTTTCAAAGTAACTGAATAGAGGGGACGTCTTTCTCGTTGCGGCGATCCTAATTTTTGGATTTATCTTCTCTACCCTATTAATAAATTTCCTCGTTAGAGAACTTATGCCACTCATTCTTGAAAGTATATTTAATGCAATTCTCTCTACTATAAGAATATCCCTGGAATTACCTTTCAGGGAAAAGATCCTCTGATTCCTTTTTATTCTCTCTCCATCTCTTAATCTGCTCTTTGATTTTATATTAAAAAGATTAAAGAGGGTATGAAGTTCGTAAATTCCCGAAACTATCCCGGGGTCCTTTGCAATAATCTCCGCTTCTACCCTCCTGCTTGGTGTAAATGCTGTCGTTATATCATAAAACCCAAGATCCTCCTCTACCATTTCCAATAACTTTCTTTCCAGAATTTTTTCTTGCATTTTAATCATTTCATCCAAACTACTAGCTTCACCTCCACAGGACCCCAAAGAGACCTAACCCTACCAACCCTAGTGGACTCGGATATTATCTCTGGTGTTGGTACAATATCGATGGGATTATTTATGGATCCGTCGTATTCATCTGGATTTGTGCCATAGCTTCCCTCATTTGTATCATTAACAAAGTTTAATTTATCAAGCAACCTCAGCAGAGAATCATCTACAGCATTTTCCTCCGGATCCAATTCATTTATATCCTTTAACGTGCCACCTTCAGCAATTGAAATATTTATGGCGCCGTCCTGTGAACCATCATAATCCCTATCATAATAAATGGCAACAGTGTAACCCCCACCACATTCTGGGAATACATCGCCATATGGAACCATGGGTTTTATTGCAAATTTATATGAAAGTATACTCTGCGGCTCTAAGCAACACGAATAATTATCCCGATAGATACGTATGTGATTCCAGCGCCCGGCCTTGATAAATTCCGTGGGAACCCAGTAACCGATCTCTGCCTGTCCAGAGCGATTAAGCACGGACTGATCCCAAACCAAATGCGCCCCTACCGGCTCATCATCAGCCCACACAGATATATTCTGTTCCCAACCATCCTCGGCAAATGCCGCCTTCACCTCCATAGGTATGGCACCGTCTGGGATATAGTATCTCGCCTCTATCCATTCATATTTTGGTTTGCCGCAGATAATATTATCAACCGCCCCATGATCATAATCAAATCTTGTGGAACTCTCCAGTATTAAATCTCCGTATCCTATACTATTTTTTGGCGTATGTATAAATTCTATATACGAATCGTTGGCCACATAAACATATTTATTACTACCATGTACACAAATATTGAGAAAATAGCAGACTATGGTAGTCTCCTCGAGATCATCATAATTGATACCCGTAAAATCAGTGTCGTTGAACTCAATTATCACATCATCTCCAGTTATCTTCTTTGTCTTCTCAAATCGATTGCCCATCTTCATTGTATTAAATCTCAGTGTAAAATTTTCGTTTGTAGCGTTTATTAGGTGAAAATGAAATTTCAGACTAGCAAGATCCCCAGGCACATAGAAGTTAAACATATTCGACATGTGATCTTGTCCGGCACGTAATTCCCCGAGAGGAACTCTTATAACCTCAGAGGGCATTGGTGGCATAGTCGACGTGCTGTACTTCACATTAACAAACCCCGTGTCCAAAACTTCCCACGTATCTTCATGAAAATATACTGTCACGGAATTGTTGCCACCCTTTAAGTCATTTGTTATGTCGAACTCGCCAGGTTGTACATCACATAACTTCTTCCACCCGGAATCAACACCATTAACTATGTACCCCCCAACCCCACCACTATGATTATAATGCAACCACATATACAGCCGTCCATCTAAGATCACTGCATCATCTGGCAGATTAAATGTTTTTTTAACATAGGCTGTATTATAACCCCCAGATCCAGCCCCCTCCAAATGTTCAAAGAATATTGTTTTCTCAGTGCAAATACTAGCTATTTTGACAAGATAGGATCTTGACACACAACCGATGACTGGCATTCTGGTCATGTAACCAGTTAATATCCTTGTTGAGTGAGTTTTCACCATAGCCTCATTTTCTGGAATTCTGGTATCATTGCATATCTCTTTACCATCTATAAGTAGCTTATAGCCCATCCTGTCTGGAATGATTTCTGAGAGGTATTCTCTGGCAATATTCCCGGCATTTATC
>QMZG01000119.1 GCA_003663045.1 Candidatus Altarchaeales archaeon | reverse complement strand
GCTCTGTACCAGGGAGGGGCATCCCAGTGGCATATGTGATAAACTCAAGGAGATATGCTATGAGGTCGCCGAGCTTGAATATGAGTTATGTATGATGGACTGTGGAGCAGTTACTACAACCACTACGACTCCGGTAACAACAACCACATCTACAACTGTTCCAATTACAACTACAATACCAGTGACTACAACCACCGTTCCGGTAAACTGCTCTGTAGACATTAAATTTGATAAGAAAGAATACTGTAGCGGTGATTCATTAAACGTGACTCTGGAATTCAGATATAATGGTGCATTGACAGATCCCTCCAAGTTTCAGGTAATGCTCTATAGTCCATATCATCCAAATGGTTATAATGTTACATCATACTTTTCAAAAATATCTACCGGGATATATAAATTGTTTGGCACTGTCGGCATCCCGGGAACCAGAAGATGGGTTGTAGAGGCAACAATAAATGGTTGTGATGCAAAAAAAGAGGATAGATTTGAGGTTATAGACTGTGCAACTACGACAACCACTATCCCAACAACAACCACAACAATCCCAGGGACTACTACCACGACTATACTAACCACCACAACAACCAGCACCACTACATCTACGACTACAACATCGACAACAACTACAATGGTGCCTAGTACAACCACTACAACCGTTCCAGGAACTACAACAACCACACTACCTAGTACAACCACTACCACCCCAGATACTACCACCACAACAATTATTCTGAAATATTCATTCAGTAATTTTGTCTGTAGTTCAATAGAAAATGGGTATACGTGTAGTTTAGATTATGAAAATAATGTTGGTGAGAGGATTATTGTATTATTCCTATTCAAGGATAATGAAACAGGAAAGATTGTAAGTGCTCCAGCGTCATTTGCCTCTGAAGGAACTGGAACGGCTGCATCAATGCTTTATTGTAATAGTGTTAACCCAGGCGATTATAAGGTATCGTGGAGGGCGCATCTAGAATCTGATTCAAAATTGAAAAATCCAATTGCGTGGTCAAAGTCAACAGAAATAAAAACTATAAAATGTCCAACAGAATCATGAATAAGATAAAATTAGGAATTGTATTATTAATGTTGATAGAAATAACTCATGCTGTTTCAATCTCATGCCCAGAGTGCTATGTAGGTGATTGTAGGTGTAGTTCAGATTGTTCATCTGGATTATTGGATATATACGAAACAGAATGTGAAGGTCCCCCAGATTATGGAACTGAAATTTCTGATGGTGAGGCAATATGGTCACCTCCTCAAGAGGGTACATACTACTTAAGAGTATTATGCGATGATGGAGGAAGATCTGATTGTGTCTCTATTGAAGTTACTGAAGTTACAACTACAACTAGCACAACCACTACAACCATTCGAAGACGCCCAAGACCACGTCCAAGAAGAACAACCACTACTGCATCGACAATTATTACCACTACATCAACAACCTCAACAACTACCACTACCACAACAACTACATCAACAACCTCAACAACTACCACTACCACAACAACTACATCAACAACCTCAACAACTACCACTACCACAACAACTACATCAACAACCACCACTACAAGACCAAGGCCTTCGAGCACAACAACGATTTCGGTTTGTAATAGAAATTCTATCTGTGAGATCGGTACTGAAAACCACTTTAACTGTCCCCAGGACTGTCCCTCTGGCAGTGAGGACAATTACTGCGATGGAATAGAGGATGGAATATGCGATCCAGATTGTGGAAGGATGCAAGATCCCGATTGTATTTGCAATAACAACAATAATTGTGAGATCGGTACTGAAAACCACTTTAACTGTCCCCAGGACTGTCCCTCTGGCAGTGAGGACAATTACTGCGATGGAATAGAGGATGGAATATGCGATCCAGACTGTATGGCTGAGGAGGATCCAGATTGCAGAAAGGGTGATTATTCTCAATATATTAATTACCTCCAGTATGTAGTTCTATTTATTATACTCCTCTTTGTTATAATTGCTATAATCTTATTCTATAAGAAAATAAAGGAAAAGGAACAGTTGGAGAAGGCTAAAGCAGATTACAAGAAGATAAAGAAAAAGAGAGAGATAAAAAAGGGGAAAGTAGACCACAAGAAAATAAAGGAAAGGAAGCAGACGGGAAAAGGAGCAGTAAAGAACGAAATGTTAGAGTGGGTGAAAGAGAAACTGAAAGGAGGAGAAGATCCAGCGGTGTTGAAGGATGTATTGGAGGATGAAGGTTACGACCCAAAGATTGTAGATAAAGCAATGAGGCGTTTGTAGAAAGATGAATAGCATTATCTGTTGTATCTCTGATTGTCATTTAGGTTACAGGCACAGGTTAAAGAAGGAGAGATTGAGAGATTATGAAAATGCCTTTGAGGAGGCAATAAAAAAAGCCATGGAATTTAAGCCGTGGCTTATCGTCTTTGGTGGCGATATTTTTCATCACGTCAGACCCGACCCAAGAAGTATGCATCTCTTAGTAAGGACACTGATAAGAATTTCTAATTCCACAAAAATTATTCTCTGCATTGGAAATCATGAGATAGAAGGGCATTTAAAGACAGCATATACACCATTATTTTCCGATTTGCATGAAAATATTCATGTTCTTACCACAGAGAATCCCCATATAATCCTCGAGATTAATAACAAAAAAGTTGGAATTCATGGCTTTCAATATATAAGGAACAAGGAGTTAGCAGAAGAAACACTGAAGAGGATTTCAGCTGAGATATCTGAAAATGATATCAAGGGCGATATAAATATCCTTTGTATCCATCAGGCCCTTGAACACTATCTGGATCCATTTGAAATTTCTTTGAAAACCTTGAGGGAAATTTCTAATAAATACGATCTCATACTCTTAGGTCACGTTCATAGACATCAAAGAATAAGTGAAATTTCTGACTTAATTCCAGCATATTATATTGGAAGCACAGAGAGGATAAGTTTCAATGAGTCTGAAAATAAGAATGGCTTTCTCATCTTCAGGAATTTTGATTTCAAAAACCCAGAATTCATAGAAGTAAGATCCGCATCAATGAAAAGGATTAAGGCCGATATAGGGAAAAAGACACCTGAAGAAATAAATATGTATCTTGAAAAATTGATAGAAGAGAATTTATCTGTAAAATGTCTACAAATTTCCTTGGAGGCGGAGATCGAGGGTGGCTATTTTGATATACGACGTGAATGGCAGGAGCAATATCCAGGATTTACTATTCTCGATGTTAGCATCACCCCAAGAATAAAGGAGGAGATGATAAAAATAGAGAAAATGCAAATAGACGAGGGGGTGATTGATGAATATTTTGAAAAGAAAGGGATGCGCGATAGAGAAGAATTAAAGGATCTCTGCATAAGGCTTTATAAGAAATATAGTGGGTAGATTTATGGGATGATAAAAGGCGTTATCAAAAACATAAGGCCTTGGGTTTTGTTGATTGGGGTTTTTGCCTCTGAGCACACCGTGGGAGAGAAGGTGCATAATGTTGGCTACAGATCATTTCTCTTACGGAAAGATAGTGAACTCTGGATTCCAAACTATGGAAAGATTTCAGATAAGATAGACTCAATGGATAAAACCCTTAAAGAACTCACTAATGCAATACTCAAACTTGCCGAGAAATCAGCAAAATGACTCTAAAAAACAGAAATCTGGGGATCGTATTTATTCTCTCTGTATATCAGCAAACAACGTGATCATGTTAATTCTGAATTTGAAGTAATTTTATATAGAAAGGAAAAATATAATTATGGGAAAATGAGAATAATAAGAT
>QMZG01000118.1 GCA_003663045.1 Candidatus Altarchaeales archaeon | reverse complement strand
TGATTATAGCTATCCTGTTGATAAATTACTGAAAAGAGGAATCCTCACAGATAATGTTTTAAAGAATACAGAACTCGCCAAGGAGTATGCAAACAATGCCGGGAGGGCGATAAAGAATTATGAGATTCTCTCCAAGTATTTCCCTGTAGATCCGATCATGGACAGGGAACTTCTTTTAGAGATTGAGCCGGAGGAGCTGAGAGGGGTTATAAAGGAAATCCCGGAGGGCATGAGGACAGTTGAAGAGATCAAGGAAGGGATTAAAAAATTAAGGGGGGAGAAAGAACTACGTGAGGAAGAGAGAGCGATAAAGCCGGAGGTGCTTGAAAAAGAATTTGAAAAGCTATCAAATAAGCAAAGAGACAGTTTAGTTATAATAAAGGGGTTATGTGAGAGATCCAGAAAGGGTGAGATTACCCATTATCAGAACAGGGTATTTCGAGAGGTTACTTCTCATGATCTGGCAAAGGTATTTGGTACCCCTGTTCTTGCCAGACAGATAGTGAATCAACTCGTGGATGCTAATCTAATTGAAACGCGGAGGGGTATTCATTTTCTACCTACATTAACTAGGGTGGTCTTTTATAGCATAAACAGAAATGCGATCAAGTTTATTGAAGAATATGAAAAATACCTGAGTGAGATAAAGGGGATAGAAAAGGATGTGCTTAAAGTTATTCGAGAACTCGATCTGAATGACGATGAGAAGAGAATATTAATCAACATATATGAGGGCAAGGGTCTCGCAGATATCAGGAAATCTCTCATACGAAGTTTTATCAGGAATACCCTGAGTAAATTTAAAGAACTGGGTTACATAAGGAAGGCAGGGGGTAAGTGGGAATTAACCTATAAATTCGAAAAACTGCTCTATTCTCTAGCCTTGAAAAAAGAATTGACAGAGGAGGAGAGGGAGTTAATTAAGGGGTTACACGGGAAGGAATTACCAGAGTCAGAAGAAAGAAAGATAAAAGAACTGGCGTCTTCATTTGGATTAACTGGAGTGGCAAGAAAGGTATTCTTCGGTATGGCCAAATCTGGTCTATCCTTCTTCACACTGGAGGATATTGAAAAAGCTACCGGACACAGGGTAAATATTAGTAAGGGTATGTGGAAACTGCATAAAGAGGGAGTGATAGAGTATGTAGGCAAGGTACGTGTATGGAGTAAAAAAACCGAAAGAGAATTGAGAAACTCAGGGCTTATAAAGTCTCCATTTAGTTATCATCTGCTACCAGAGAGAATTAAAAAAGATATTAACCTGGGATTGATGAAGGAAGTGGAGGTATTTTTCAGGATAATAGAGCTGCGTATGATGCAATCTGATTCTGTTATTACACGTGCACGGATTAGGGAGATTATTCCTGAGAGACAGTTAGGCACCTTGGTTACTCTATCGAGGGGAGGATATATCAGAGAGGTTGAGGGAGGCTATGAATTATCTATAGAGGAGGATATACGGGAGATGCAGGGGGGGTTAGAACGAGAGGAAAAACCGCCAAGAGAACTCGGCGGAATTTCCACCTCCACAAGAATACGAGAGGAAATAAAGGAGAGATTTAACTTGGATATTAATCTGAGAGATATCTATAGAGCAGAAAAGATATTGGCGGGCTGGGGTATCGAAGTAACTGTAGATAATGTTATGTGGGTATTTGAAGCAGAGAAATATCTCAAGGAGAATACACCCGAGGGGAAGGTAATAAAGTATCTGGAAGAACAAGAATACTCTGGTTCTGATATAACCGGGAGATGGGTGGGCATTAAGGTATCCTTTTCTGACATTAGACGGATCATAGATGACGTGGAGGAGAAGGGTATAATAAAGACGGAGTGGAAAGAAGGAAAGAGATTGATAATAGAATTCCATCCGGAGAAAATAGAGGGATATATCTGGGAAAATAGCAGTGCCGGCAGAATTCTGAAATCTGTTGGAAGATGCGGCTTGAGTACAAAAGAAATCGTGAGCGAGACGGGATTAGATCCCTCTACGATTAGAAAGTGGGTTGATATGCTAGAGGGCGATGGATGGGTTAAGATAGAATGGGGGAAATGGCACAAAAACAAAAGGATATCCTTAAAAGAGAGGGAAGAAATAATAGGAACCGGAGCCAACTATAATCCAGAAGAGATAAGGGAATACACCGCCAGAGTGATTCTACGCGATATAGGTATCCTAAGAGAATTCCCAGATGACAAGAAACTCAGAAAATTAGTTGATGACACGAGAGATCTGCTGGAGTATGGTGGAATTCTAACGGATGAGGTTTTAAAGGATATGGAATTAGCCAAGAGATATGTGGAGAACTCTGAGAAGGTGATAAAGAATTATGAGATTCTGGTAGATAATGAGATCCTCCCTGATCCGACAAGGGATGAGGAGATTCTTTTAGAGGTTGAGCCGGAGGAGTTGAGAGGAATTATAGATAAAATCCTGTATGAAAACCCAGAGATTAAGAAAAGTTACGAGAAGGAGGAGTTAACTGCAGAAGAATTTAACGAACTGCAGGAGAAATTCTTGGATTTGATTAAGAAGGAGATTGAAAAACCACTCTGGATAAGAAATATCGAGAGATATGCATTGAAGAAGGAGGTTATTTCCGATGCCGCAGAGAAATTGATGCGTGTTCTAACAACAGAGGAATATATTCCCGGTGCACCCGGAATTATCGTCGAGTTACCTCCGGCTGCAAAGGAGGGTCTGGTTCTAAATCACATTGTGAAAATAGTCTATGAATACTGCGATGCGAGGAAAATAAAAAGCCATGAAGAGATAATGTCAATCTTGGAGAATACGCTCCGAAACATAGTCAAAAACCCACAAGATTTCAAAGGCGTCCAGATGATAAAGAAATACAGGCTAACCCCTGAGGGCAGAAATGCATTGAAAAAGAACTTTGAACTTCGAACCAGGTTCCTGGGACAGAACTGGCTCTATGAACTCAATTATGTTCTCAAGGATGAAGGAATTTTCAAGGATGTTTTAGGGCATCTGATAGAGGGTGTTGGAGACGGGCTCTACCATGGGGTCGCTCATACACTGGCATCTAAGGGCTATCATGAAGGTGGACAGGTTCTCGATTTCATGGTTGATAAGATCAGGCGGTATTGTACATGGCGCAGAATAGAGGATAAAAGGATTATGAAGAATATTCTGAGGCATAGCCTTGAAATTGTGCTAAATAATCCAGAGGATTTCAAGGATATCCGGACGATGGTGAAGAAGGTAAAACAGAAGTACAGATTCAGACGCGGAACGATATCCGAGGATGCAATTGTAACCCACTTGGTATGGAACTGGACTGAAGAGTATACTGAAATCTACAAGAAGGTGCTATCCGACCTAAAGCTCGCTTCCAGAGCTAAGATACGAAAGGGCGATTATCTCCTTATCCCTTCGCCAGGCAGGAATGAAAGGATTATTGTTGATACAGAGAAGAACAAGCTGTCAATTATTAAGGCGGGTGTCAAGAAGAGAACCTTCAGGGTAGAAACACCAGAATTGGAGAATGGCGAACCCATTGGGCTGAAAGATATCTCTGTGTATACAGAAGAGGGAAGAAGAGTCACCCTGAGGGAGTTTGTGATGATAGAATTTCTAAGGAGAGGGTTATACTTTGAGATAGATGAAAATTTGACTGAAGCAGGTGGCTTAGTCTATGTAAGTAGGGACAGGAAAACAAAGATTCACAGAGCCGAATGCCACTGTCAGGGAATAAATAAAAGCGGGCTGAGAGTGGTTGGAGTTCCAATGAGAGATTCTGCACTTCGAGAAAAATTATCTATAGA
>QMZG01000117.1 GCA_003663045.1 Candidatus Altarchaeales archaeon | reverse complement strand
ATTCATGAGTCACTGAGCGTAGCGAATGTGGCTCGTTTGATGTGGCTGACTTTCAGTCAGACACACACCCGAGCTTTTGCTCGGTTGTGTCAACCTTTATTAAAGTTTGATGCGTGGGCTGGAGAGTAATCGAAAAATCAGTAACTCTTCGCCACTCTGATCTCTTTTCCGGAACTGCCACAGACAGAACACCTTACAGAACTATCACCAACTGAAAGTATTGATGCAACATCTTCAATCTTCTCTGCACAGTCCTTCTTCCCACACCATCCACTGGTAATGATCCCTTCCCCTAAATGATCTTTAATTTCTTCAAGGGTCTTGGCTTTGAAAAATCCCTCCCTGAATTTTTTCTCTGCCTTCTTTCTCAAATTATCAGAAATCTCTGAAAAGATTTTTTCAATCTCACCGAGATCATCAAATTTGATTTCCGACCTCTTTCCAGTATCTCTTCTCGCAATCGTAATTACTCTTGATTTCAGATCTCTTGGGCCTACTTCCATGCGAAGAGGAACACCCTTCATCTCCCAGTGGTAGTACTTCGCTCCCGGATGTTCTTCTCCAGAGTCCGTCTGAGCTCTGATGTCTAATGACCTTAGTTTATTCTCAATTTCTTTCGCATAGTCGAGTATGTCTTTATTTTCTTTTTCTGTTTTTTTAAAGAGAATGGGAATGATTATTACCTGAATCGGTGCTACCTTGGGGGGTAGAACTAAGCCTTTATCATCACCGTGAATGGAGATTAACGCCGCTAATAATCTTCCAAAGCTGGGTCCGTATGAGGTCTGCCAGGCATGCTCTTTCTTTCCATCTTCTGTTTCGAATTCGATATCAAAGACCTTGGAGAAATTCTGACCAAGATTATGAACTGTAGCTATCTGCAATGTTTTTCCATCTGGCATTAGAGTATCAAAGGCGAATGTATCCACGGCCCCCGGAAATCTATCCCATTCTGGTCTTTTGTTTATCCTGAAGGAAAGGCATAGAAATTCTCGGATCAGATCTCCATATATCTTTTTAATTTCTTCTATATTCTCTTTAGCATCTTTTAGAGATGTATGAGCAGAATGACCTTCATTCCACAGGAATTCCCTTCCTCGTATTAAAGGTCGGGTATGCTTAGTCTCATAACGGTATACAGCAACGCTCTGATGCACCTTTAATGGGAGATCTGAATGAGAGCGAATCCAGAGAGAGAACATCTCATAGATAGATGTCTCTGAGGTTGGTCTTAAAGCAAGCCTTCTTTCCAATGGATTTACACCCGCATGAGTCACCCAGAATACCTGTTCTTCAAAACCGGCAATATGCTCTGTTTCCTTTCCAAGGATATCATCTGGAATTAGGACAGGGAATAAGCATGGTTCATGCCCCGACTCTTCAAGTAATTTTTCTAAGTGGCGCTGCATCTGTCTTATGATGAAGAGACCCCATTTTCTATAGACCAACATTCCTTTTATTGGATATCGCATATCGATGATCTCTGCATCCTCGAGGATTTGGTGATACCACTCCGAGAAATTTTGTTTTTTCATTTGTATCTTAAAGTAATTATCCTTAATATTGTAACTTATTCTTTTTTAACTTAAATTATATAATTAAATTATTATAATCGAGATGATAGTAAGAGCACACGTGTACATCTCGGGAAGAGTACAAGGGGTGTTCTTCAGGGCACACACCAGAGACAAAGCCAGGAGCCTGGGTCTGAAAGGCTGGGTTAGAAACACCTTGGATGGTAGGGTAGAGGCGGTGTTTGAGGGTGAGGAAGAAAAAATAGAAGAGATGATAAAGTGGTGTCATGAAGGGCCAAGGTTTTCAAGGGTGGATAATGTTGAGGTAGAATTTGAGAAACCAAAGGGGGAATTTTCTGGATTTGAGGTGAGGTATTGAAACGAGAACAATCAATCTCCTTTTTAAATACATAATACATTATAGATAACTCTCATTCTCTTGGAATGAGATATATAAAAAGAGATATATAGAATGGCATATGGAGAAAGAAGAGGTTTTGGGGAAAGAAAGATGTATAAAATAATATGCGCCGACTGTGGACTGGAGGCCGAAGTCCCCTTTAAACCAGATGGAAGCAGACCTGTTTATTGCAGGGATTGTTATCAAAAGCATAGACCACCAAGAAGATACTGAAAATATTTCTGCTTATCTTCTTCCGATTTATTGCTTTTATTAGCGTTAGCTATGGCTCTGCAGAAAGCTTGTAATTTTCTTTTTTGAATCTTAAATGCCGGATTAATATCCACCCAATTCCAGCCTTTCGGGAAGCTGTAAAGAATCCACCGGTATATGCGTAACTAAGATTAGTTGACCATCGCTCGCTACTTTGTTTAGTGCTTCGCCCAGGACATCTCTGTGATCTCTATCTAGACTTCCGAATGGCTCGTCTAGGATCAGTAACCTCGTTGGTGATAACAGTTCCAGAAGTGCAATTCTGAGGGCTATTGCAAGTTGAACCTTTTCTCCACCCGAGAGCTGATCTATGGAAAAATTCCCCTCACTGCTTTTAATTTCAATTTCATAATTTTTGTCAAAAATAATCTCCCTATATTTTGGATTTTGATTGATTCTTCTGAAGTACTGGGTGAGTAGAACGCTCAGTTGATATATGTACTTTTCCCTTAGATACCTTACTATTCCCTTATCACTGTGAAATATCTCCCTTGCTTCTTTCATTAGATTTATCTCCTTATTGATTTCCCGCTCTCTTCTCTTTAGTTCCAGAAACTCATTTCTTTTAGAATTCAACTCATCACTCCTGTTCTTATTTTCTTTTATCTGAAATTCGCACCTTTCCATTTCTATGGATACCTCTCTATATTGTTCCAGAAAATCTTCCCTCTTCTTCTGCAGTTCTTCAAAGAGGACATCATCATATCTCAACTTATTAAATTCTTCCCGAAATTCCTCTTCCCTCTTTGTTACCTGATAGAGTTGATCCTCGTTCCTATGAATTTCCTGAGCATAGTCTTTTTCCCTTTTAATTTCCTCTCCAAACACATTTATCCTACCTTGGATATTCCCCAATTCCGTTACCCTGTCATTAACAAAGCTTAGTGTTTCGTTAGAATATCCCAACTTGGTGAGCTCACTCTTTATCTTTTTTATATTACTGAGCAGTGATTCCCGTTCTTTAATTCCCCTCTCTATTTCCTCTTTTAACTGCTTTTTTTCAACCTCCTTTCTGTTTAGATCCTCCACTTTCATTTTAAGGGATTCTTCCCTATTTTCAACCTTTTTTAGTTCCAGATTCAAATCCTTCAGTTTCATATACAGATCCTTAATCTTATCCTCTGAAATTCTTTTCTCTCTTTCCAAATGTTCCCTAGTGAGCCTCTGTCCACACCTGGGGCATTTTGCTTTTCTGTCTAAAGAATTGAGATCTCTTAGGTAATTTTTTTGTTCATTGATCTGCTGATTATTTATGGCAATTTTCCTTTCCAGTTCCATCATCTGGAATCTATTCCTATCATATTTAGTCCGTATTTTATCCCTATCCTCTAAACTTTTTTCTATTTCCTTAAGGATTTTTTCTTTGTTTTCAAGGTCTTCAAGTCCTTTTAGTTTTTGTTTGTCATTTTCTAACCTTATCAACAGATCTCTTATGGGGACGTACTTTCTTAGATCTCTCTCTGTATTGATCAATTTTTCCATCTCTTTTTTCCTTTCTTGAATTAATTTCATATTTACCTTCAGAGATTTTAGTCCCTTTCTAAGTTCTGTACTTTTCAGTTTGAATTCATTTATCTTTCTCTCCAGCTCTTCTTTTTTCTTTTTTATATTTCGCATCTCGTCAATCTTTTCCCCCAATTGTTTTATCTTTGAATCAAGTATCTTTT
>QMZG01000116.1 GCA_003663045.1 Candidatus Altarchaeales archaeon | reverse complement strand
TTCCAGAAGGAAGAGATAGTGAGGAGTGGAAGGAGATAAAGAGAGGTACCATGTTAGATCTGGTGGATGAGATTAAGGAAAGGCTGGAAAAGAGAAAATTAATTATAATGCTTGATGAGATTCATACCCTGACGGCGACAGCAGCATCTCATTACTATGAGTTGATGCAGGATCCTAGGATAGTGTTTCTTACAGGTGGGACATCCAAGTATCTGAACAAAAAGTTTGAGAAGGCCGAACTGAAAAGATTTTTGTGGGATTTGAAGCAGGTTGAGATGCCTGCCCTGAGTAGGGAGGAATCTGAGGAATTGATCAGAGAGTTGTATAAAAAGTATAAAATTCCTAAGACCATAAGTACGGAGAGAGTGAAAAGATGGATCCTGCAGAATGCCGGAGGAAATCCATTGGGAATTGAAAGGGCGGTTGAGGATCTCTCCAGAGAGAGTGACCTGAACGGCTTTGATATCAGGAAGCATGGGGCAGTGCAGGATGTTGGAGTTAATCTGTTTCCTGTGTTTGTAATCTTGCTGATGGTTGTGGTGGCGTGGAGATTTCTGGCCAGAGGAGCGGGGGATATTGATCTGTATGCGTTGACCGGATTCTTTGGGATTATATTCTATGCTCTGAGCAGGTTTCTGATGTACAGGTACAGATAATTTTTGTGTTTTTATATTAATTCTAAGTAGATTTTTATAGAGAAAGTTATATAAATTAATTAGGGATTTGGACATTGGCTATCAATCCCGATCGGGGCGTTTTTATTTACTTGAGGTCTATCGAATCATATCAAATTCCACTCAAAGAGGAGGATATGCGTTAATCTAACATGAAAAAGCCATTTATCTTCATAAATTCTGCCATGTCTCTGGATGGAAAGATTTCTACTTCTGAGAAAAAGCAAGTAAAGATTTCTAATGAGAAGGATATGGAAAGGGTGGATAGACTTAGAGCAGAATCTGATGCCATTTTAGTTGGTTCTAACACGGTAGCCATAGATGATCCCAAGTTAACTGTTAAATCAGAAAGGTTGAGAAAGGAAAGGGTCAAGAAAGGGCTTCCAGAAAATCCCTTAAAGGTCATGGTAGGCAGTATTAAGGAAATAAAATTTGATTCTGATTTCTTGGATTATGGAAACGCAGAGAAGATAATCTTCACCACCGAAAAGGAGGATTCTGAAAAGATCGTGAGGTTGATGGAAAAGGCCAGGGTATTTGTTCTTGGGAAAAAAAGGGTAGACCTGAAGAAAATGGTTAGTATTCTTAGTGATCTTGGGGTTAAGAGGATTATGGTGGAGGGTGGCGGCACCTTAAATTTCGAGATGCTAAAAGAGGGCTTAGTGGATGAGATCTATGTGGCAATAGCCCCAAAGATCTTTGGAGGCAGGAATGTACCTACACTGGCGGATGGTGAGGGTTTCAAAGAGGGTGGGATTGTTGATCTGGAGTTAATTGATATAGAAAAACTGGACGAGATAATTGTTTTGAGATATCGGATCTTAGCTTAGATGTGATCATATCATGAGTCTCCGCAGGACATCTAGGGATTTTTCATCTCTTCGGCCTTGAAGATAATTCCCTCAAAATCTTTAACCTTGTTATCCTCAATTAAAATTCCCTCTTTCTTCAACAATCTAATCTTTTCCGCTACACCACGACTAAATCCCCCAACATCGCCATTTGAGCGAATAACCCTGTGACATGGAATCCTCACTGGATTGGGATTCTTTTTCAGAGAATTTCCCACTGCCCTTGAAAGCCCAACGTTTCCCAAAGATCTGGCTATCTCCTTGTATGTAGTAACCCTACCAGGAGGGATCTGCGATGTAAGAAATAAAACACGATCTGTAAAATCCATAGTTAGTGTATTTATATAAGATTTATATAAGATAATTTAATTATTAATTGCGACAATTTAAAGAAAATCTCAAATAAAATAATAAATTAGGTGTCGAGAATGACGGAACATATGAAAACCGGAATTGAGGGCTTGGATAATATCTTGGGGGGGGGAATCCCAAAGGGACAGACTGTACTCTTGGCCGGAAGTTGTGGTACTGGGAAGACCATCCTCTGTCAACAATTCCTTTTCACGGGGGCAAAAGAATTTAATGAAATGGGAGTCTATATCACCCTTTCGGAGTCTAGGGATAGGATGTTAAAGAATCTGGAATCATTTGAATTCTATGATAAGGAATTAATAGAATCGGATAAGATAAAAATTGTTGATATTACCCAGGATGCAAGATTAATGAACTTGGAACCATTGACCGTTAAAGGTATTATGAATATGGTCACATCCATCATCAGGGATAGTGATGCTAAAAGGGTGGTAATAGATTCGGTAACGGCAATTTGCAATTCACTGGGTAATGAAAGAAATGTAAGGGACTTTCTATTTGAACTTGGCCTACAGATGCAGTATCTCGATTGCACCAGCATCTTCATCTCAGAGATAGCCCCCATGAAGTTTCAATATTCTGTCTTTGGCGTAGAGGAATTTATTGCAGATGGTGTAATACTAATGAGAGAGCATGAAGAGAAGGGCGATCTCATAAGGACATTGCAGGTAGTAAAGATGAGAGGGGTTTCTCATTCCAGAAATAGACATATTGTGGAGATCTCTACTAAGGGTGTAGAACTCAAGCCCATGTTTGAAATTTAACCATCCTACCGCCATGATATTCCCACCTTCATATGGCTTGGTCTCACCTGAAATTTCTTCAAAATAGACCAATCTCCGAAATTTTTGGTGACTATGTTTTGTACTTGATCCCAAGTGCTTTTATTATATCCCTCTGCTTCTTGCTCATCTCCGTCGTCAAGGTAGTCCCATCTCGAAGAACGACTTTCCTGATCTTACTGAGATCCAAGAGAATATTCTGAAGCGACATCCGAAGCTTGCTATCCCTGAGTAGCGACCTTATTTTAGAGTGAAGCACCGTGGACAAGAAAATTACCAGGAGATAGCCATTCGTCGTCTCCGGGCCATGTGTTCTCAGAGGTAACCCCAGATCATCCTTCATCACCTGAACGCAATATCTGTGATAGATTCGCATTGGATCGACTATATCCATACTCCATCATCTCATTCAGTTTAGACTGCCCCTCTATGGACAGATATCGTAAAACAAGTTCAGGTTCCAGTTGGTTTCTTTGATCCATTCTGCAAAGAACTAGGATGAAGTATCTCTCTATTAAGGCCTTTGACATACCTGATGCTTGGATACAGATTGTTGAGAAGATCTATAATGAGGAGGATGTTTTCAGGGTTGAGTTTGGCTCTGAAAAAAGTCTAACTAAAAAGATAGCATTAGACTTGGAGATAGAAAGACCGGAGAATAGGCGATTGGTGCATAAGGATTCACCCTTCACTGTGGAGTATATAGGAGAAAAACACGAGGGAGAGGGGTATATGGATATACAGGGAATATAAGGGTGACAGACAGAATACCATGGTGATAAGACACACAAGATCTGGATATTGAATACCCTCCCTGTTTGACCATTCTGGATACTGAGATATTGGACAATAGATTGCATTTCATTGTCTATTTCAGATCCAGGGATGCCTATGGCGGCTTTCCAGCCAATGTTGCAGGGTTGCAGTTATTGAAGGAATACATGGCGAATGAGGTCGGTGTAGAACCAGGAAAGACCATAGTCTTTGCGAAGGACATTCACCTGTATGAGAGGCAATTTAATTGGTAGAGACGATACTACACCCGAAATTGGGGAGACCCTACAGCTTGAAGTGTTCTATCCAGTGACATACCTTACACTTTTTCCTTAAAATATAGTTCGCAAGGTATTAAATAACCGATTCCTTGATGTGGTCTTTCATAGTTCCAATGATGGATATATGCCTCATGAGTTGG
>QMZG01000115.1 GCA_003663045.1 Candidatus Altarchaeales archaeon | reverse complement strand
GAAACAATCGAAAGAGGGATAAAGAAAAGGAGGGTAATAAGTCTAATCGAAAGGATAAGGAGAGCATTCTTTATAATATTCACCGCTGCCGCAACCACCATCGCAGTAATGTTACCCTTGATGACCTTTGTCGCCGGAATGTTAAGGGGCTTTGCATTTACTACCATAGCGGGTGTCTTGATTGGAGTATTTATAACAAGACCCGCATATGCAAAGATTATTGAGGAAATTCTGAAGGGGTAGGTATTCAGATTTACTCAACAGCCTTAATCAATAGATACGTTCCAAGCGCCAATCCAAGAAATGCACCCAGGATCATACCGACCATGGCCATTGATTCGCTTATTTTAGCCCCGAGAAAGTAGCCCAAGAAGATTAGAGCAATGACAGATAAGGCAAACTCTGCCCCAAGCGTAAGTCCTTTCCTTACCATCTCATTTCTTACAGTCATTGGTTTATTCCCCCTGATCACTTAGTTGGGTATATTTCCTCTCTATTCTGAAGGGCGTGTATTCAATTCCCCCAGAGCTATAAAATTTGGTGAACCACTCATAGAAGTGCAGCCTTATTGTGTGGATAAAAACGATCAAACCTTCCAATACCAGAACAAGGATATTGCCCCCTGCTATAATTAGGATACTTAAGATGAATATATCCGATATCGCTTCAATGCCTGCTATTTCATATATCGCCAGACACATCATGGCATGAATTACCGCCAGTATAGCTATCCTGCTGTAAGAAATGGTATTGCTCAGGAGCATGGAAAATGTTTCAAAGATCTCGAATAACCCTTCAGCGAGTAACCCAAATAGTTTCTTTATGCTGAACTGCTGAAGTCCATGGGTTAATTCACTCATTAACATCAATCCAACTGGGATGTAGATTCCAAATAACAGAATCGGATTAAGAATAGTCTCTGTTAGGGTAGCAGCACCTATTAAGGGATACATTCTGGCGATATCCTGAAAGAAAGGAATTTTAAATTTGAATAATGAGGCTATAATAGTAACCTCTCCACAGAAGAACCATATCTTGCTCAGGGAGTGTACAATGGTCCCAAAACCTTTTTCATGCACATTATTCACGGCATTTACTATCAAACCCACACCCATGTGGAGTACACCAACAAAGAGAGCAATCCCAATCATATATTCTATATCGTGTGAGGGAATCCTCCACAAGGCTCGTAATGTCTCACCTCCTGCAATAGTATAAGTCCGCCCAATACCCCAGCTTTCGTACAGGTTTGACAAGATCTTCTCATTACCAAAAACACTTGCATACAAAAAGCCAAATATCATGGCAAGTATGCCGCAATACAATAGAATCATTCCAAAATTCCAGAGGGATTTATTGCCCTTTTTCAGAGTGATCAACCCAAGTCCAGCTAATGCTAACACAAAGCCATGACCGACATCCCCAAACATCAGACCAAAGATCAATGGAAAGGTTACTGCCATGATGGGGGTTGGATCTATCTCGGTGTATGATGGCAAGCCGAACATATTCGTGATACTTTCGAATGGCTTGAATATCTTTGGATTCTGGAGTAATACTGGAACGTTCTCATCTGGCTTTGGTTTGTATATCCGAATCACAACATACCCCTTGGATGCATTTTCGATCTCTTCAACCAAATCATCTACATCTTTAGTTGGAATCCATCCCTCTATTACATAAATCCTGTCGGTCTTTCCAAAGTTTAGCATTATCTCTTGAGTATTTTTCTCTATCTGAACTATTTCTCTGGCCACTAGGAGATCCTTGAATCTCTCATCCCCGATTCTATTCAAGTCTCTTTGTAGTCCTTCTTCGGTTTCTTTAATCAACTTCAGTCTCTCTCTTACCTCCCTTAGATTTTTTTCCCTTGGTTCCAAGATATCGAAGTTTAGTCCCTTCAGAACTCCTTCGACATCATTCTGATATTCTTTTAAGGTTACGATAACTACTGAGAATCTATCCTGGAATAATTTCTTCAGAATTAGATATTTTTCCTCGGTTTTCTCCCATATCAATGATTCCAGTTCTTCTATCTTATCTAAATCCAGAAATCCCGCAGTAGTATAAAGAAAATCTGACGTTCCCAACCATTTCACATCAACACCAATTCTATCCAGACAATTCAGTGCAAGTTCATCATTCTTCAGTATATTTTTTTCCTCTACTATCCTTTTCAGTTTTTCTGATATTGGTATCACTTCCTTCTCTATCTCAATGACCATATTTTCTATGTCACTCATATATTCCTCAGATGATTTCTCATCTATAGGAACCTTTTTTATCTCCTTATCCCGAATCTTCAGGACATCTATCAAATGGGAGATTCTATTAAGGATATGTGAATAGTCAGATATTTTTTCCCTTGAAATTGGTTCTATGTCCTCCTCCATGATTCTTGTTATCTGAACTGACCTCAGTCTGCCAAGTACCTTCATCACTCTATCCAAATAATGATCCAATACCAAGACCCTGATTTTTCTCATTTGTACTGGCTTGAACATCTTAGTGTAAATTTATTATATTGGGATTCTATATTAATTATAATTCCTTGACTATATATTTATGTGAGTGTGCAAATTTAATTGAAGATGTATTCGTGTCTCTTTGGTACTTTTACCGATCGAACTTCAATACCTCCAACATGCAACTTGAACCCTTCAAAAATCCTTTGTTAGTCTTTCCTTTTCTTGCATCTGGATCACTCGGATCCTAATCTCGCTTGTTAATCATCTGAAAAATCAACATCAGTTCTTCTTTCTCCATCGTCCTATTGTGGTACGATAGATTTATTTGCTACCAATCGTATTATTTCTTGTGGTCTTCGCTGTGCAGTAATTTTGCACACCCCTACTCATTACGTTATTATTTAACCGGAAATGATCATTAAGATCGGATGCTGTGGATGGTGTGAGTCTCAGGAAAGATACTTTAGGGATTTTGGGGTTATCGAGATTCAGGAAGCCTTTTATCAGATTCCAAGGGTTGAGAGGGTTAGAAGATGGAGAGAAAAAGCCCCAGAGGATTTTGAGTTTACTCTGAAAGCATCCCAGCTTATTACTCATCATCCCTCATCTCCAACATACAGAAGGCTAAAGGAAGAGCTAAAGGATAGAAGATATGGATCTTTCCAGCCGAGTAAAGGGGTTTTTGAGGCCTGGGAAAGAACGAGGGAGATTGCTAAGATATTAAATGTTAATGTTATAATCTTTCAGTCTCCTTCATCTTTTAGACCAACCCAGGAAAATAAAGAGAATATGAGGGAATTTTTTGATAAGATAAAGAGAAAGGAATTTATCTGTGCGTGGGAACCGAGAGGGGATTGGGAGAGGGGGGAGATTAAAGATCTCTGTGATTCCCTGGACCTAGTTCACTGTACTGACCCATTTAAAGAAACCCCAGTCTCTGGAGGTATAAATTACTTCAGGCTTCACGGGAAGCCGGGATACAATCTGAGGTATGATTACACAGAAAAAGACCTTCGGGAGCTTAAGAAATTCTGTGATAAAGAGGAAAACTACGTATTTTTTAATAATCTATCTATGCTGAAAGATGCAAAAAATTTTCGGGAGATGATGAAATGACAAAACTAAAGATCTTTCGCTCGGGAATTCAAATTATCTCTCTTTTCTTTCTTTTTCCCTTATTCCTCGCCATCTTTTACTGCCCCTGTTCTATCCCATGGATAATGTGTGATTCCTGTCCGGTATTCTGGTGTCCCTCAAAGTATCTTCGTAAGCCTTTATTACTATTCATTGGGGCACTGACAATTTTCTCGGGAAGGACATTCTGCTCCTTTTTCTGTCCCTTTGGAGCCCTGCAGGATTTTTTAAATTGGATCTCAAGAAAGGTTTCAAAGAAGGGAGACCTCCTGATAAACCCTAAACCTGGAGTAAAATTCATCTCCCT